>JASHVE010000155.1 GCA_030039675.1 Acidobacteriaceae bacterium
CACGGGCTGAACTTCACCGTGAATTACACCTATGCGAAGAACATCGGCGATGACGGAACCTTCCGCACCGGTTTCGATCTTCCGGGAGCCGATCTCTCCGGCGCAACCAACGGAAACACCATCAAGCAGGACCGCATCGACCGCTCCTGGACGGCGATCTCACTGCCGCAGATCGTCCACGCCTTCGGCGTCTATCAGTTGCCGTTCGGCAAGGGCCAGCTAGGCGGTAACTCCATGTTGGTGCGGGGACTGGCGGGCGGATGGCAGCTCTCGGGCAACTACACTTATCAGTCTGGCAGCCCCATGGCGGTTACCTGGTCCGGATCCAGCGGGACCAATACGCCCGGACAGGGCCAGGGAATGCCTGACCTGAACACCGCGTCCGCCGACTACGTAGCTCACAATGCCCGCGTTAATGGGAGCTACGGAAGCGGCCCCGGTGGCACCAATGCCTGCAATCTGGGCATCGGAACGGGATGCAAGGCGATTCCGTACGTGGACGTTGGTGGATTCACTTCCCCGGTCAGCATATCGACGGCGCCGAATTGCACCGCCGGCGGAAGAAACGAGCCATCCAGCTGCAATGCGGCCTACCTGATCGGCAACGCGCCGCGAACCAAACCGCTGGGCCTCAACAATCCCGGTACGCAGGATCTCGATGCCCGCCTCAGCCGCACCTTCCCGCTGCACTTGGAACATACGCAGTTTGTCTTTGAAGCAGATTGCCTGAATGTCTGGAACAAAAATACATTTGGCAATCCCGCCACTAGCTGGTCGAATGGTTCCACCTCGTTCGGCACCATCACCAGCGCCAGTGGTGCGCGGGACTGGCAGTTTGCCGGGCACATCAACTTCTAACCCGCTCTCACCGCCCTGGCCGCAAAGTGTTCGGGCACGGTGGAAACGAAGTCAGCTTTTCAACCTCTGCTTCTCAGCGAGCACCGCGTCCGCGCGGTGCTCGTTTTGTTGTGGGGGGCGTCTGCGTATCGCGGCATTGACTGGAAATAGCCCGCTGTTACAGACTGGGTTTCGATCGTACACGTGTGCAATAGAGAGGGCGGACCATGCCGGAGAAAAACACGGGCAAATCTGCAGGCGTGGAGAAGCGGCCCCATCGTCAGCTCTCCATCAAAGACATTGCCCGTTTGGCCCGCGTCTCCCACCCCACGGTCTCTCGCGCGCTGCAAAACAGCCCGCTCGTGAATGCGCAAACCGCCGCCAAGATCCGCAAGATCGCCGACGAAGCCGGCTACCGCGCCAGCGCCGTCGCCCGTGGCCTGGTCACGCGGCGCACGCGCACCATCGGGCTCGTGGTCACCACCGTCGCCGATCCGTTTGCCAGCGAAGTGGTTTGCGGCATCGAACAGACGGCCAACGACCATGGCTACTCCGTCTTTCTGGCCGACTCGAACGCCGATCCCGCGCGCGAGAAAAAAGTCGTGCAGGCCTTTGCTGAGCGGCGTGTCGATGGCATCATCGTCACCTCTTCGCGCGTGGGTGCGCTGTATCTGCCCCTGCTCGCAGAGATGATGGTGCCCATCGTCCTGGTGAACGATCAGCACCCCGGCGCGTTTGTGCATTCGGTGATGATCGAAAATCTGAGTGGAATGCGAGCCATCGCTGCGCATTTGACCAAGCTGGGCCATCGCCGCATCGCCTATCTCGGCGATCGCTTCGGCTACCAATCGGACGTAGAGCGGCTCGCCGGTTATCGCGAAGCTCTACACGAAGCCGGCATTGACGATGTGCCGGAGCTGGTGGTGCATGGCGACGGCAAACCGGAAGCCGCGATGGAAGCAATAGAGAAACTCCTCGCTCTCGCCGATCCGCCGACCGCCGTCTGCTGCTACAACGACATGACGGCCCTCGGAGCCATGCGCAAGATCCGCATGCACGGCTTGCACGTGCCGGAAGATATCTCCGTGGCCGGTTTCGATGATCTGTTCTTTGCGCGATACACGCAGCCGCCGCTCACCACCATTCGCCAACCCATGCGGCGCATGGGTCAGCTGGCGATGGAGAGCCTGATCAAGCTGATGTCCGGAGAAGAGTCGGTAGCGCAGATCAGAGTCGACGCGGAACTGATTGTGCGTGAGTCGACGGCGCGGGCACGAAAGCAATAGCTTCGCTTGAGATTGCGCTGGGATCATAGGTAGGCCGGGGCTTCAGCCCCGGCAAATGCGGCTCAAAACAGAGTGGGCCTTCAGGCCCTGAGGTTTGTTTTCCGTAAGGCCTTCTGACAATGTGGCTCCAACGGACCTCTTTACTCCGTATCCGGATTCGGAAGCATGATCTCGCGGATCAGACCGTTCATCTCCACGCATGCAGCGATGAACTGCCGCAGTGTTCTTCGTGTCGCGCCAAAGGTATCGAACTCCTCGAAAGACAATCCATCCTCTGTGTATGCGCGTTCAAAATCGGGGAATTTCTTGAGCAGCGTATTCACAATCTTCGGATCGACCGGCGTATCGATGCGTGGAATCACGTCGATATCGCTTTCGTTGTAGCGCTTTTGCCAGGCGCACGGCGGCGAGATCACCACATCGCCTCCGATCAGCTCGCTCCAGTGCATGTGGTTGCGGAAGGCCGCAGCCAGCAGCCGCGGGCGGTATCCGCGCTCGCGAAAGATCTCATAGGCCCGCTTGAACACCGCCACGCCGGCCCACTCCAGATAGCCGGGATCGACCGAGAGATTGTGCCGATCATGCAACACTTTAAGCCAGTCGTCGAGGCGGCCGAGCATCAGCGTAACTACCGGCCCCATCGTTGAGATGTCCAGCCCCTCAGCCTCGCGGCGCTTGAACCCGCGCTCCATCGCTTCCGCGATCGCAATCGCTTGCGGCACCGTAAAGCTCACCGTGGCATTGATGTTCACGCCCCGGTAGATCGCCTCTTCAATAGCAGGAATGCCGGCGCGCGTGGCCGCAATTTTGACAATCATGTTCGGCGCAAGCTTGTTGAAGTGCAGGGCCTGCGCCAGCATGGCGTCCGTGTTCCGGTAGTTCCGCGGATCGGTCTGGATCGAGAGCCGGCCGTTGTGCCCCTTCTCGCGCTCGAAGATCGGCATCAGCAGCCGCGCCGCATTGGCCGAAATTTCCTCCACGATCTTCCACGCAATCTCGTCCTCAGTGGCGTGCGGCATCGCCCGCACCAGTTCCTGAATCCGCGGCTTCCAAACCGTCATTTCTTTCTTGAGCACAGCGACCGCGATCGAGGGATTACACGTAGCGCCAACGGCGCCGTGCTCGATTGAATAGGTGAGCTCTTCGATCGAAGAGGAATCATTCCACAGACACGTCGGTGTAGTCTGCGTCATTTGGAAGAGCGGGCTCTTATATTGGAGGGCGGATTGAAGCTGGGCCATGCGGCCTCCGGAGATTGCAAACGTGTGCAATCAAAACCTAACACCACGATCAGGGGCGGTCAAGCTCCGCATCAATTCAGTACTGTCCCAATCTGTTCTTGCCTTTGTCCAGCCGGGGACTTGCTTTGAAAGGGCACGGCTTTAGCCGTGCCGTAAAACAGCAAAAAACGTCGCGGGCTTTAGCCCTGAGGGCACGCTTGATGAAATTAGGGAAAAACCGGAAGTGCAGGGAAGTGACGCCTGTCGGAAGCTAACCCGTTTTGCGCTCATCCTCCAGCACCTCGTCGAGCAGCCCGCGCAGGCTGGCAGCGCGCAGCCGGCCCAACGTCGGATCGGCTGTCGCCTGGGACAACTCATCGGCAAGATTCAGCGCGGCCAGCACCGCCACGCGCAGGGAATCTGCGGTGCGCCCCCGCGCGGCAACTGCCCGCATCTTGGCATCCACACGTGCCGCCAGCGCGCGAATGTATTCCGCATTCTGCCCGGACAGGTGATAGACCTGGTCGTAAATCTCAACCGTGATGTACTCCGTCGGGCTCTCGGGCGATCCCTCAGTCATCTGCGGCCTCACAGCTCCAATCCATCCAGCTGCTGCAGCAGCCGTTCCACGCGCCCGCGCACGTGATCGCGCTCGGCTTTGAGTGCATTCAACTCCGCCTGTATCTGCTCCACCACTGCGCCTTGTTCGCGCAGTTGTGCTTCAGCCTGCGTCGCGCGGGTCTCAGTCTGCGCCAGGCGCTCCTCAGTTTGCGTCAGCCGCTCCTCCGCCTGAACAGCGCGCGCTTCTGTCGTTGCGCGCTCCTGCCGCTCGCGCTTCACCAGCTCGATCGCTCGCAGAACGCGCTGCTCGAGCCCCGAAAAATCGTCGGCGCTCAGGGCCAGAGATCCCGACTCCACATTCGCCTCGTGGTTCTCAGCTTGGGGCTGAGCCTCAACCGCTGCTCCCGACTCCCAGAAAGATTCCGACATTAATTCAACCTCCATGCACTGCGTAGCGATGAGCGAGCCCCCAAAAACGCTCCGTTTCCGTTTGAGTATAGCTCCGTTTGCATCTCATGTCCGCAGCCGCGCGCCTGCTTTGCCAACCGCCTCGACCACGCGCGCCTGGAACGCCTGCAATTCCTCCTCGCGCAGCGTGCGGTCCGCGGCCTGGAAGGTTGTGCCCAGCAGCAGCGCGTACTCACCCTCGCCGAGCCGCGCATCGCGAAACACCTCCCGCGCGCGCCACTCCACGAGCTCCGGAATCTGGAGCGCAGCCAGTGTCTTGTCGATGGCGTCCCAGCCGACGCTCTCCTGCAAGACCAGCGAAAAGTCCCGCCGCACGGGCTGAAAGCGCGAGATTTCGCGTGCTGCCGGCTTGCGCAACGGCAGTTTGTAAAGCCGGTCGAGATACAGCTCGCCCGCAAACACCGTCTCTTTGAATTTGCGGGCGCCGGCCTCGCGCGGATGCAATTGGCCGAACCACCCCACCGTGGTACCTTCGGCCACCACGCGCGCAGCGCGATAGGGATGGAGCCACGCCGGCGTCAGTCCGGACTCGGCCGGAAAGCGGTCGAAATAAATCGTGCGCGTGAGGAAGCGTTCGATCACTTGTTCGACAAGCCCCTTCATATCATGAAAATCAACGGCGCGCGACGCCTGCAATGCACCCACTTGCGGCAAACTCCCGGCTGCTCCAAAGGCCAGCGCCGGCCGCTCCTCCACTTTTTCTGTGGTGCCGCTGAATACGGTGCCCATCTCGAACAGCCGCACATCGCTCACATCGCGGTGCAGGTTGCCGGCGATCATCGCCAGCATGCCCGGCACAAGCGATGGCCGCAGCACCCCCGCCTCTTCGTTCAGCGGATTGCCCAGCGGCACCACCAGGCCCGGTTGCGGCGCCGTCAACGCCGCGTCTGCAGCAGAGCAGAAGGTGTTCCCGATCGCCTCGTGCAATCCCAGCGCAAGCAGCGTGCGCCGCACGGCGCTCTCGCTCTCTGCCCACTCCAGTGCCTTCACGCCTTCGCCAAACGCCGGCAGCGTATTCGCAAACCGGTTGTAGCCGTAGACGCGCGCAATCTCTTCGATCAGGTCGATCTCCCGCTCCAGATCAAGGCGCCAGCTCGGCAGCGTAACCAGCCACGAGCCTTCTCTCAAGCCCTGTTCCGCCACAGAACGCTGACTTGCTGACTCGCTGACTCGCTCACTCGCTAGCCCGCATCCCAGCGCCCCCAGCACGCCTTCAACCGTGGCCGCCGTAATGCCTTCCGCGTCCACCGTCTTACCGAGAATCCGCTGTACTTCGCTCAGCTTGAGCTCGATCGGCCTGCGCAGCGCAGTCTTCTCTTCGATTGCCGCCACGCGCGCATCCACAAGCTCACCCTCGATCCATCCGCCGTCGGCCAGCAGAATCGCGCTCACCAGCGCCGACGCGACTGGCGCCGCGTTGAAATCCGCGCCGCGCTCGAACCGATGGCTCGCATCGGTATGCAGCCCGTGCCGCCGCGCCGTACGCCGCACCGCCATCGGATCGAACCACGCCGCTTCTACCAGCACATTCTTCGTCGTCGGCGTGATCATCGTGTCCCAGCCGCCCATCACACCCGCCAGCGCCAGCGGCCTTGCGTGGTCGGCCACAACCAGGTCCTCGGGATCGAGCAGCCGTTCCATGCCATCGAGCGTCTTCAGCCGTTCGCCCTTCTTCGCGCGCCGCACCACGATGCCGCCCTCGATCTTGTCCAGATCGAAGGCATGTGTCGGCTGGCCCATTGCCAGCCACGCGAAGTTCGTGGCGTCCACCGCGTTGGAGATTCGTTTCTGCTCCAGGAGTCCGAAGTACGTGGAAACCTCAGCACTTGTAAACCAGTCCTTCGACTCGCCGATCGTCACATCGCGCAGCACCCGTGCCGTAAACCGCCCGCATGCATCCTCTGCTTCAATGCGCACAGAAAATGCCTGTGCCGTCGGCTTCGCTGCCGGCAGCGCGTAGCCGAGCTCCGGCAGCACCAAGCCATAGATCGCCGCCGCCTCGCGCGCCACGCCATAGTGGTTCATCGCGTCCACGCGATTCGTGGTAATGTCCATCTCGTAGAGCGAG
>JASHVE010000156.1 GCA_030039675.1 Acidobacteriaceae bacterium
CCCCAGCGACAGCAGAACTCCGTAGTTCGCGTAAAGCGTTACGTTCCCGACTGGGTTAAATGTCACCGCAAACTGCGGCAGCCACACCGGCTTGTCGGTAAAGTCCGGCGCACAGTTGTTGGGTGGTGTGAAATCAGTGCACGAAGCATAAAGCGAGTAGTTGTGATCGCGCAGCGAGTCGTATCGCCCGCCTGCGATGAGCTGAATGCGTCCCGGAAGATGAACGCGATCCTGAATCACCGCTGACGATTGATGGCTGTCTTCCCACAACCGGCGCGGCCCGGCCGACTCGAGCGGGCTCTCCTGAGGAACGGGCGCGAGCGGCTGGTAGATGTTTTCCGATCCAACATAGGTGTACACGGCGCCATCCTGCACAATGCCGTCGGGCGAGTACGGATTATCGACCGTATAGAAGCCCGGCTGGCGTACGCTGCGCAGAAAAAGCTCTCCGCCCGCGGTGATGTCCTGCGTAATTGGTCCCGTTTCCACGTGGCCCGTCAGCATTGCTTCGCCTTCCATGTCCATGCGCAACTCGCCGGGGTCACGGTAATCGTAGATGCCGTAGCTTCCATCCGGGCAGAAGAAATAGGCGGGCGCATTCGATGCGTTAGGGCAGTCGGGAATATCGTAATAACCAGTTGCCGGGTCGTATGCCATCGATGAGCCATACGCATAAATCACATTGTCCTGAATCAGCGAATGGCTGAAGCTGCCGGCAACAAACGCCGTCCAGTTCGGCGACAGGTTCAAGTTCAGCCGCGTGCCGGTATTGAACGTATCGTAGGTGTCGGGTGGGGCCCACGACTGCTCGCCCAGCATCGTGGAAGGATAAATGCTGTGAATATCCGGCACCGTCGTGCCGCCCAGCAACTGGTAGCCGCTGCCGTCGCGCTCCGTCTTATGCTGGTATTCGAAATCGCCTTTCCAAATGGCCTTTGGCGAAATCTTCCAATCCGCAGTGCCCGCTCCCACCGCGCGCCAGCCTGCGGTTCCGTTCATATAGGTTTGGATTCTTTCGCCGCCCAGGTTGACGCGCGCGCCCACCTGTTGGTTGGCGCCGAAAAACCGTCCCAGGTCCGTTGCGGCATAGGCGGTGCCGCGCTGATCGGTGGCCACATCGAGAGCCTTGATCGCCGCGGGCCGCTTTGTTACGTAGTCGATCAACCCACCGCCCGAGGCCACTCCGCTCTCTACGCCTGCGAGCCCGTTGAGAAACTCGACGGTTTCCTTGTTTTCGAGCGGCACATCCTGTTCGCCGGCAATGGTCATGCCGTTAACCTCGAGCCCCGTCGCCAGATCGATGGGGTAGCCGCGAATCTGGTAGTCGCCGTAGTAGCCCACCGGCACATAGTCGTCTTCGACCGAAGCATCGTTCTTCACGACGTCGGAAAGCAGGCGTGAAATCTGGTCGTTCAAGACGTCACGCGTTACCACTGTGGCTGAGAGTGGCGCATTCTTTAGCGGCGCGCCATCGATGGTGCCAACAGTCACCGCTTCCGGCAGATAGTTGTCGTTGACCTCGCCGTGGACCGTCACCGTCGTCGTCACCGGAGCCACAGCCGGCCTTTGCGTTTTCGATTGCGCAGCCGTGCTCTGACCTTCGGTCGCCTGTTGCGCCTGTGTGGACTGATCCGTCTGCGCGCACAAACACAAAGGAGCTATCAGACACAGCGCCAGGGCGGCAAACGCACTGCGAATTGAAATGGGACGGAACGGCGAGATGCCGGCTGCGGCTGCTTGCATACACTCCTCGTGCTTCGTGTCATCTGAAACAAAGGAGCTTAAGCTGCACAGCGAAGAAGAATTGCCGCTCGGCTTCGAAAACTTCCCACGCCGGTATTATCCGGATCGGGTTCGAGGGTATTTCTCAGCCCCGCAACTCGCGGAGCACCCCTGTTTCAATGTTTTCGATTGAAACACTCTCGCCGATTTTTTGCAAATCGGGCGCCCGCCCAAACGTGCCACCGTCCCAATCGGCGGTTCGAATGGACCTTCGCGGAGCCATTCGGCGCTCAGGCTTTATACAATCGTTCCGACAAAGGAACTGCCTTCTCCATGCCCATCCTCGACCTCTTCAGCCTCAAGGGTAAGAACGCTCTCGTCACCGGTTCGGGCCAGGGACTCGGCTCCGGCATCGCCATCGCGCTCGCGCAGGCCGGAGCCAACGTCACACTGCACAACTACGATCAGGTGCACGAGCCCGTCCTTCGGGAAGTCGAGAAAACCGGCGTCCGTTATCTCGTCCGCTCCGGCGACGTGCGCGACAAAGCTGTCTGCCGCATGCTTGTCGACGACACCGTCGCCTCCTTCGGCTCCATCGACATCCTCTGCAACAACGCCGGCACCATCCGCCGCGCTCCTGCGGAAGAGCACCCCGAAGACTACTGGAACGAAGTGATCGACACGAATCTCAACGCCGTCTGGTTTCTCAGCCAGTACGCGGGCCGCAAGATGCTCGCCCAGAGCCGCGGCAAAATCATCAACACCGCTTCGCTGATGTCGTTCCAGGCGGGATTTCTCATCGCCAGCTACGTCGCCTCAAAAGGCGCAGTCGGGCAACTCACCAAAGCGCTCGCCAACGAGTGGGCCTCCAAGGGCATCAACGTCAACGCCATCGCGCCCGGCTACATGGCCACGGACAACACTGCTCCCCTGCGCGCCGATCCCGTCCGCTCCGCCTTCATCCTCAACAGAATTCCCGCTGGCCGCTGGGGAGAACCATCTGATCTCGGCGGCGCAGCCGTCTTTCTCGCCTCCGAAGCAAGCAACTACGTAAACGGCCACCTGCTCGTCGTCGACGGAGGATGGCTCTGCCGCTGACCCTTTATAGCCGCCGCACGGTTTCCTCTGCCGGCACGAGCGCCCGCAGCGATTCTGCCGTCAGCTCATCGGCTTTGCGCAATCCTGGGAAAAGCCCCGCCCACGCTCCCGCGACCACCAGCGCACCCACTCCACCAATTACCGTAGCGCGCACTGCGCCCCACCACTGCGCCGTCAGTCCGCTCTCAAACTCGCCCAATTCATTCGATGCGCCGATGAACAGTGAGTTCACCGCGCTCACACGTCCGCGCATCTCCCTGGGCGTAGCCAGCTGTAGAATCGATCCACGAATAATCACGCTGATCGTATCCGCTGCGCCGGCAATCGCCAGCGAAGCCAGCGAGAGCCACAACGTGTGCGACAGCCCGAAGATCACCGTCGCCGCACCGAAGATCGACACGCACACAAACAGCCATCTTCCCGCGCGCTGCCGCAGCGGGAATCGCGCCATCACTACCGACATCGCCACCGCGCCCACCGCCGGCGCCGCGCGTAGCATGCCCAGCCCGCGCGGCCCCTGGTGCAGAATCTCGTGCGCAAAGATCGGCATCAGTGCCGTGGCGCCGCCCAGCAGCACCACGAACAGATCCAGTGAGAACGACCCCAGCAGCAGCGACGCGCGCCACACGTAACGAAACCCGGCCAGCACCACCTCGAGCGAAAGCTGGCGATGCTCCATCCGCCCTGGTCTCACATGGAGCGTGCTCACCAGCGTTATAAACCACACCAGCGCGCCCAGCGTGAACAGATACACAATGCCCGCGCCCTCGAGCCGCGCGCCTGCCGCGAAGTGTGCGATTGGAAGCGTATAGAGCAGCCCGCCGATCGCCGGTCCCGTAATATTTGCAAGCTGAAACACGGCGCCGCCCCACGTCACCGCGTTGACAAAGTGCTCTTCTGGCACCAGGTGCGGAATCAGCGCCGAACTTGCCGGCCCTGAAAACGCGCGGCCTGTCCCGATCAAAAACAGCACCGCATAAATAGCAAGGATGTTCTGCGTTCCCGTCCAGGCCAGCTCCACCAGCGCGCCCGTGCAGAACATCTGCAGCGTGTAGCACACCAGGATGACATGCCTGCGGTCGAACCGGTCTGCCGTGTGCCCCGCGGGCAGCAGAAACAGCAGCCCCGGCAAAAACAGCGCCAGTCCCGTGTAGCCCAGATCGATGGCCCTGTGCGTGATCGAGTACACCTGCCAAGCCACAGCCACCGATTGCGCCTCGGCTCCCAAAATGGCCGCCATCCGCGCCATCTGGTATCGCCTGAAGTCGCGCGAAGCAAAGGCCTCCATGCCGCGCTGAATTTGTGCTCGTGGGGAAGCAGACGCCATGGTCTCGCTTTAAGGGTATACTGCCAAACTGGGGTCGGGCGATCTGTGAAACAACAATCGGCCGAACTGCACTGCTATACTCCGTGATGGTGGTCAGACCTCTGTTCTAATCACCTATCTCCTCCAAAACGAGAAGGAAAATGGAAACCGGCTCGTCCTCGGCCTTCAATCGCAGAAAGTTTCTCCAGGCCTCGGCCGCCGCGCTGGTCGCGAGCCGTCTTCCTCTTGCCGCATCGGAACAGCCCGCCGCAACCACGCCGCACCTCGAGCAAGACACGCTTGCCATTCCCGATGACGGCTGGCGGCTCTGGCCCGATCAACAGGCCGCGTGGAAGGACGATCAAATTTTCCTACCCGAAGACGTCCATCTCGACACGCTGCCCGTCAATCCGCCGACGGGCGGCTGGCAGGTTCTCGATGCCGCGCCTGGCATTCCCGTCACGCTGCCCACGACGGTTGAACAATGCTTCTGGGGCCTTCAGGGCCTGCGGCCCTACAAAGACGAGTACCGCTTCGAAGCCACCGACGACGAAGTGAAGAACGGCGCATATTACGGCGTCTCGTGGTGGTGGCGTACGCTCGACATTCCGGCATCGTTCAAGGGCAAGCGCATCTTGCTGCGCATTCGCGGCGCACGCCAGCGCGCAGAGGTTTATCTCAATCAGAAGCTCGTCGGCTATTCGATCCTTGAAGAGCTGCCCTTCGAGTGCGATGTCACGGCAGCCGCGCATCCCGGCGAGACAAATCAGCTCGCCATCCGCATCACCAATCCCGGCGGCCGTCTCGACTGGGTTGACGGAGGCCGCATTACCTGGGGCAATGCAACGTTTCAGAAGAGCCACGGCTTCGGTGGGCTCGACCGCGCTCTCACGATCAGCGCGCATGGGCCCGTACGCATTCGCGACAGCTGGGCCCTCAACACGCCGCAACCTCGCCACGTGACTGTACATGCCGAGATTGAAAATGCCGGCGCTGCAGCCGTCAACGGCCGCCTGCGCTTTGCGGTCATCGATCCCGCGACCAACACTGAGTTTGCCCACAGCGAAATCGCTGCTCCGCTCGAAGCCGGGCAGACCGCGGTTTTTCAGTCGGATATCACCTGCCCTATGGCGCATCTCTGGGATCTCGACACGCCGCATCTCTACCGCATGACCGCACGGTGGACGAGCGGCACTACTCGCGCCGCACGCAGCATCGACTTCGGCTTCCGCTGGTTCGCGCCCGAAGGTATCGGCACCAACGCGCTCTTCCGTCTCAACGGCCGGCGCGTGCGCATCTACACGGCTATATCATGGGGCTACTGGGCGCTCAACGGCCTGTGGCCCACGCCGGAGCTTGCGGAAAAAGAAGTTACCGTCGCCAAGCACTTCAACCTCAACTGCCTCAGCTTCCATCGCAATCTCGCGAAAGAGGAAGTGCTCGCGATTCAGGACCGCCGCGGTTTGCTGCGCGCGCTCGAGCCCGGCGGCGGTTATCAGGCCGTAGGCCGCGCCGATGCGCCGCCCGACTTCGCCAACCGTTACATGGAAGCCAAGATCGTCGGCATGATCCGCGCCTATCGCGGTCATCCCTCGGTCATCGAGTACATCCTGCAGAACGAAGCGCGGCCCGACCTCAACAATCCGAACCTCGCGCGCATCCTGCGCCTGATGCACGCCGAAGACCCAAGCCGGACGATTGTTGCCAATGACGGCTTCGCCTCGCGCGCCGCGCAGGCGTGGATCGAGCCTTATAGCGATCATCTGCGCACTTCCGCCGAGGGCGGCGCGGGCGGCTGGTGGGATGAGCACCAGGGTCCGCCCTCTGACGTGTGGCAAGACGCGCACTACGTGAACGCGAACGACTTTCTCTATCGGTCTACGAACAAGACTGAAATTGTCGAATGGGGCGAGATGAAGGGCGCAGCCGCGATCGACGATCATGAGAAGCTCGTCGCACAGATCAATGCGCACGGCGGCAAGAGCTACGATCTCGCCGATCACGAAGAGCTGCTCGCCATCTACGAAAAATTCGTCGATGCGTGGGGCTTCCGCAAGGCCTTCCCCACTGCGAGCGATCTCTTTCAATCCATCGGCCGCCGTGCCTATGAGTCGTGGAGCCAGTTCCTCGAAAACATCCGCATCTGCGACGTGAACGATTACTCAACGATCAGCGGCTGGGAGTCGACGGCGATGGAGAACCACTCCGGCCTCGTCGACAACTTCCGCGACTATAAGTCGAATCCCGATCCCATCCGCACATCGCTGCTGCCCGTGCGACCCGTTGCAAAACAGAAGGCGCTCGTCGCTGCGCTCGGCACGCAAGTTGATTTCGATCTCTACCTGCTCAACGATACGAATCGTCCTGTCACCGGCAAGCTCATCTTCTCGATGACCGATCCCGCCGGCGTGGCGCACGCCATCGACACGTACGATGCGCCGGAATTTGTGCATGACCAACTGTCCTACCTAGTGCAGCGAAGCGCATTCAGCCCCAAGCTCGAGCGCGAAGGCGTCTGGACTACGCATTTCGCGCTCGCAGGAAGTCCGGCCACAGCGCACTCGCGGCAGATCTGGGTCGTCGATCCCACGCCGCATCGCTTCAACAATCTCCGCATCGCCACGCACGGACTCGCTGACGAAATCACCGCGCAGCTCGCGGCCATCCCAGGCCTCATCTTTTTGCCCTTCACGCCCGGCCGGCGCTTCGATCTCATCATCGCGTCGCCCGCTACAGAGCGGCCAACGGATACTGTAAGCACGGACGACGTAGGCGCTGACAAACGCAGCAAATCCATTCCGCCCACGCAGCTTCCCGATGAGATCGTGGCCGCATTT
>JASHVE010000157.1 GCA_030039675.1 Acidobacteriaceae bacterium
CCTCCAATGCTGTCGTTCGTACCGTCGATTAGCAGCTTATGGACTTACTGATTAAGCCGTAACATGACTGCACCATCACCGCGAACGATAACAATGAATTGATTTTGCAGATGGCTATACTTCTTGCTGGCCTGGAAGTCCCGCCCTCCAGGCGATCGTTGCTTTTCCTGGTACTGAAAGATTGCCGCCGACCTCCCGGAATGAACAGAGAGGCATGCAGGCAGGGATGAAGTCCCGCGAAAGAAGCGGAGAGGATAGCCCCGATGAGTCTTTCATCGTCGCCTCGCCAGGAGGGGCTAGTTCCGTGGCTCTCTTCGAACTCTTTGCGATACGATCACCAACCATCCCAATACCCTCCAGCACTGCCTTGGCATGACCAATTGCTGATTCCTGGGGGTCAAAACTGCTGCGCAGAACCCGCTTACCACCGCTGGGAGTAGAGCATCGGCTGTAAACGGTTCCATTGTTGTGGCCAGAAGCTTAGTATTTGCGAACAATCTTTGTCAACCAAAAGATTGAGTTGAGCATTTTTGTCTTGCACGGGCCCGTTTGCCGCGGCCAGTCACCAAAGTTTTCCTATGCAGATCTGTAGGCCTTGAGCATTTGAAATACTGCGTTTTTAATCAAATCGGCACACTCCGCTCGCAGCCATTGATCCTTCGGGGGCCTCGACAAGATTGGTTCCCGTCCGGCGCACTGCCGCTTCAACAGGTCGCGGCTTACCTGCCCCTCACGCGCAATCGTCCATCTCTCCATCGGGGGAGGGATCCATCTCGGCGCTATCTGCGTGGATGGTATGATACGGGCATCTTGCCTGCTCCAGGGATCCTTGGAATGTCATCGCGCCGCAAGGACAGAAGCCATCTCCTCACGCGCCGGCAGATTTTGAAAGGCATGGCGCTGATGCCGGTGGCCCTTCGAGCCGCGCCCGTTTTTGCCGGACCGCGTCTGTCGGGCTTTCCCAGTCTGCCGGTAAGTCGGCAATCTGGCATTCCCTTCGCTGATCTCCGCTTGACGCCTCAGTATCCTTCCAAGTCTCCTCTCGCCGATATCATTGCTCTCGTAACTCCGGGTTCCGATGGCTACGTCACAGAGAAGTACGCCGATGAAGTCGGTGCCGTACTGAAGAAGTGGAGTGACGCCCTCAGGGCGTCCCCTGCAGGTTTGGCGGTCCTGGCCGAATCGCTTGATGAATCGATCGAAGCTTCAACGCTTGTGCTTGCCTCGGAGACCGCGCTGCGTTCTGCCTATGGCATCCGCACGGTCAAGCGGCAGTTCGCACCGGATCTTGCGCGCGGCCGCGACCGGTTTATTGCGAATCTGCACAGTTGGCTGGCAGATCCTCTCCAAATCGAGACCGCAGAGTTTGAAATCTTCGGCATCGAGCAGATCGCCGGCACTCCTCTCACCGTGCGTGCTGACATCCGTTATGACATCGTCTCGATCCACAAGGAAGCGCAAAAAGAAGAGCGTGTCGGCTCGTGGCACACGGAGTGGTTCCGCGGTGATTCGGGCGTCTGGAAGATGCGTAAGTGGGAGGTCAAAGAGGAATCAATTGCCACGGCGACAGGGCCTATATTTGCCGATGTCACAGCGCGCTCCCTCGGTGGGACCGAGTCCTACAACCGGCAACTGCTTCATGGCGCAGACTACTGGCGCACCGTGCTCGACGGCGCCATCGGCCTGGACATCTACTGCAACAACGGTGTCGCACTTGGGGACTTTGACAATGACGGCTTCGATGATTTCTACGTCTGCCAACCCGCCGGTCTGCCGAATCGGCTCTTTCGCAATCGTGGCGACGGAACCTTTGAGGATGTAACGGAAAAATCGGGCGTCGGCATTCTCGACAATACCGCCTGCGCCCTCTTTGCCGATTTCGAAAACAAAGGACTCCAGGATCTTCTGGTTGTCTGCGGAACAGGCCCCCTTCTTTATCTGAACCAGGGAAACGGCACCTTCAGCCTGAAACGCGACGCATTCCGGTTTGCGCGCCAGCCACAAGGCATATTTACGCATGCCGCGGTCGCAGACTACGATCGCGACGGCCGCCTCGACGTGTACCTCTGCACGTACATGTACTATCTGGGTCTTGACCAATATCACTACCCCATTCCTTATTACGACGCGCGCAACGGCCCGCCGAATTGCCTGTTTCACAACGAGGGCAACGCAACTTTCGTCGAGACGACCGTAGCCGCAGGCATGGACCGGGACAACGATCGCTACACCTTCGCCTGTGCCTGGGGCGATGCTTATGGCAGCGGCTTGCCCGATCTATTTGTGTCGAACGACTTCGGCACATCCCAGCTTTACCGCAACAACGGCGATGGGACCTTTACAGTTGTTTCTGCTGAGGCCCACGTTGAGGGGGTCGGCGCCGGCATGGGCTGCTGCTGGTGTGACTTCGACAACGACGGCCGCCAGGATATCTACGTTCCGAGCATGTGGGAAGCAGCCGGGCAACGGGTCTCGGGACAGAAACAGTTCCATGCTGCGGCGCCTGAGAGCATCCGAGAGCTCTACCGCCGCCACGCACGCGGCAACGCTCTCTATCGAAACAACGGGGACGGAACTTTCGAGAACGTCGGCCATTCATCCGGTGTCGAGATGGGCCGCTGGTCATGGTCTGCGGACTTCTTCGATTTCGATCACGACGGCTATTCTGATCTCTATGTTTCGAATGGCTACATCTCCGGAGTTGAGAAGTACGATCTGGCGAGCTTCTTCTGGAGGCAGGTTGTGGCCAACTCTCCGGAAGACGCATCAGCGGCGCCTTCTTACGAACGGGGATGGAATGCTATTAACGAGCTGATCCGTTCGGACCGCACCTGGCACGGATATGCGCGCAACGTTCTGTTTGCGAACAACCACGACGGTACTTTCAGTGAGATCTCCGGACCATCGCATCTCGATTTTTTGGAGGACAGCCGCACCTTCGTGCTCGCGGATATCGACCATGACGGCCGCTTAGAGATCATCCTGAAGAACCGCAACGCGCCTCAACTCCGTATTCTGCACAATGCGATGCAGGAGATCGGCGATTCGATTTCATTCTGCCTGCGCGGCACAAAGAGCAATCGCGACGCTATCGGCGCAGCCGTTACGGTTGAATCCGGCGGGCTGCGCCAAACAAAGTTTCTCCAGGCTGGATCGGGATTCCTGGCCCAGCACACGAAAGAACTGTTCTTTGGCCTTGGATCGCACGACGACACGATTCGTGCCACCATTCAATGGCCCGGCGGCCTGGAGCAGCACTTTGAGGGTCTCCGTGCGAATCATCGCATTCAGATCGAAGAAGGTTCCAGCCACTTCATTGCTGCATCCTTCGCTTCGCCGCCCTCAGGCTACGCGCACGCCGGACCATCGCCCGCCCCGGAACTGCTGCCACAAACAGTCTGCACGTGGTTGATTGAGCCCTTGAAGGCTCCCGGGTTTACACTCCCCGATGCGCAAGAAAACTCACACGCGCTCAATTCATATCTGGGCAAATTCGTGCTTCTGAACTTTTGGTCCGCGGCCAGCGCGGAATGCCTCGCGCAACTGCGCCTGTTCCAGCAAAGCATCCCGGCACTGAATGCCGCCTCGCTGGTTCCGCTCGCCGTTGGCGTAGATAGCGCTAACGACCCTTCCGCGGCCCGATTGCTTGCGGAAAAAGAGCGATTCTCGTTCCCGGTCCTTTTTGCATCGGCGGATGTCGCCGGTATCTACAACATCGTCTATCGCCACCTGTTCGACCGCCGCCGGGATCTTCCATTGCCGTTGTCCTTCCTGCTTGACCGGGAGGGCATGATGGTGAAGGTCTATCAAGGGTCCGTCGCAATGGACCAGGTGCTCGCAGATCTCCAATCCATCCCGACCACCGCTGCCGAACGCATGCGCAAGGCTCTTCCTTTTGAGGGGCGGCTGGCGCAAGACACATTCCAGCGCAACGACTTTACCTACGGCGTGGCGATGTTCCAGTATGGCTATCTCGATCAGGCTGCAGTCTCCTTCCAGCAGGTCATTGCTGCCAAGCCCGACAACGCGGATGCCTACTACAATCTCGGCACCCTCAGGCTCCGTCAGAATGACCTCGCACAGGCTCACCAATACCTTGAACAGACCCTGCAGTTGAAGCCGAACTATCCTGAAGCCTGGAATAATCTCGGCATGATCGCCGCGCAATCGGGCAACCCCGACGAGGCGATTCGCGACTTTCAGAAGTCGCTCGAGCAGCGACCGAACTATGTAACGGCGCTTCTCAACCTGGGAAATCTCTATCGCAGGGAACGGGACTTCGGAAACGCACAGAAATGCTTTGATCAGGCAATCCGGATTCAGCCCGATGATGCCGAAGTCAGCTACAGCTTCGGAATGCTCTACGCGCAACAGGGTCAACTCGGTCAAGCGTCTGAGTATCTGGAAAGAGCGATTGCCTTGCGCCCCGATTACGCCGAAGCGTTGAATAATCTCGGCGTTCTCTTTGTCCGCGAGCAGAACCTCGCGCGGGCAGAGGAACAATTCAAAGCCGGCATCCGCGCGGCGCCGCAGTTTGACCAGCCCTACCTGAACCTTGCGCGCCTCTATGCCATGCAGAATGATCGGCAAAAAGCGCGAGAAGTGCTGCTGGAACTGCTGCGCGTGGAGCCTGACGATATTGCAGCAAAACAAGCTTTGGAAGCAATGCAATGATCCCTACTACTCAGTTGGGCGCAGAGGATCCGCATCTTGCTACCCTCACAGAACTGAGCACCATTACCGGGCCTGCTGCTTTCCCATCTGTCCGGGCGAAACCACCAGGAACTGCTTCACCGCCTCCCGTTGGCGTTCAATTTCCGCAGCTTGTTCCCTGGCGATCGTGGCGTGCAGCTGAAACTGTTCAGCCGCTTTGGCCTTCTCGCCGGAGTGCCCGTAGGCAACCCCGAGGCGATAGTGCGCTTCGCTCAAGTTCGGGTTCGCTTGAATCGCGTTTAAATAATAGCCAATTGCCTGCGCCCACTGCTTTTCGTCTGCGCTCAGATTCCCAAGCTCCAGATATCCGTCGGCACATTTTGGATCGAGCGTCACCGCCTGGGTCAGCAGGTCTTTCACATGCTCCATGGTCTGCGGGTCCACGTCTTGACCCTGCTGTTTCAACAACGCCATGGCGTAGTAGTAGCTGGCAGGTGAATTCGCGGGCTGCAGCTTCTTGAATCGTGCCAGTTTCTCGACCACACAGGGCAGCGGATTCGGCGCAGCGATCTCGACCTTGCCCAAGACCAGATAGGTCTCGACGTTTTCCGGGTTCAGATCAGACGCCCTGCAGAGATCCAGTGCAGCTTCATCGTACTGGGCGCCCGCAAAGAGAGCCGCTCCGCGCGCCGTCAGCATGCGTGAAGATTGCGGATAGAGTCCGGCTCCTTTGTCAAACACCTCTTTTGCCTGCCATACCGCGCGGTGAAGCAGCAGTTCCAAGCCCCATGCAAAGTAATTGTCTTCGCTGGGATCTTCGCTTGCCGCCTCTTGAAACTCGTGCACTGCCGAGAGCGGATCAGCTAGCTTCTCGTCAAGCTCGCCCTCCATGCGGTGCAGATCCGCGCTTTGACGGCGCGCCAGCAACTGTCGAACATGATCGCGCGCCTGCGCGGCATCGCCCGCCATTTTGAGCGCCTGCATCAGATCGTATTCGTTGTCATAGTTGGCAGAGTCAGCCCGGTACGCGGCCCGTAAAGGAGGAATCGCCTCCTGGTATCGGCCCGCTTGAAGATAGAACAGCCCCAGCCGATGATTCGCTCCAAAACCGTTGGGATCTTTCTCCACCGCCGCGCTAAGGGCGCTTTCCGATTCCTTCCCTTCGCTCGCTGTGCCGCGTAATCCCGTTTCAGCGGGTTGCGCATCTTTGGGCCCCAGCGTCACGGCTTCTCGCGTCAGCGCCTCGCTGGTGCGTAAAGTCGCATCCGAACCGTGTCCCCCCGCCGCAGTCCAGTCGGTCACCGCCGCTATGGCAAAGTCGGGTTTGTCGGCAAACTGCATCGCTTCACCCGCATCTTCCGGCGCGGATGCAGATCGTTTACCCGATGCATCCAGAACCAGGTCGACCGGCGGCGGCTCGCCGGGCGCAGACACAGTGAGTAAAATCGTCGCGCTGCGCAGCGAACCTGCGTTCGCGGTCAAGGTAAATGCCCCTGTGGCCACGCCGGAAAAAACAAAGCCGCCTGCAGCGTTGGTGGAAGTTTCCCTTACGCCTCGCAAAGAATCGCCCAGAAGGACCACGCGCACATTGCCCGCGGGCTTCCCGGCGCGGTCGTGCACCGTCCCGCGCAACGTCGCGCCTTCTGGCTCTGCCGATTGCGTCCCTTGCGCAGCGGGCGCCGTGGGGAGCAGAAGTATAGTGGCCAGAATGCTCACGAATCCGGAGGCCTGAAAAACCCGGCCTGCCTTTGCGCGCTGTGGAATCCGTAAACGGCCGGTGAATGAACACGGATCCGGCAGCATCGAGTTCTCTTCAGCCTGTCTCAACAATTCTCGCCTCAATGATGGGCACCCTCTTCGCAGATGTTGTCGGCTCCTCGCGATTTCATACAGAATTGTATGATTGCCGCAGCGGAGCAGGAATCACTCGCCGGCCCGTTACCAGAAAGCATAGCTGAACTGCTTACGTGGCGAGACATGCCCATCCGGGTTTTGCAGATAGTCATAGCGCAGCAGTTATTTGGCAGGTGTAACGGTGCCGGGCTCAGGCAGTGCTTCGAGAATGAGCTGAACAATCTCGACGGGAGACGCCGCTGAAGTTAGCCCAGATATCCTTCGTCATTACTTTCCCGATAAAGGTCGTTTGCCGGCAACCCCGCCCAGCCCAGGTATCGCCACGCAGCCTCTGAGAATACCCATGAGCTTCCTGCCGTCGTTGACGACATGTTGTCTCCGAGACGATATTTTGACGATACCACTTTGTCATCTTCGCCAGCAATGATGATCATTGCCGGTCTCTCTGATTGCGAACACTTGGCCGTCGCACATTCGGGATTTCGTAACGGTTATATTCGTTGAGGTTTCTCAAATCGCGGGTGAATTCTCTAGCTATTCATTGTGCGGGCTCTTGAACTGGCGAAAGTTGTCCATGCTCAGGTTGTCTGGTACTTGTGACGCAAGAAGGAATGAAGCTGCCGAGAACACGAAAACTGAGTAGATCAGCGGCGCGTGAACCCCGAGCACGAAGGTCATCGCTGCGGCAAATGCAAGTGTGAGCATCCCAGTCAGAAACGATGCCACGCGGGTTGAGATGCCCAGGATTAGGAGTATCCCCAGTCGAGCCTCTGCGATCGTTACCACGACTCCAAGCAGAGGAAGACATGTGGTTGGGCACCAGGGGTCAAGTTCGGCGGTATAGAGTAGGAAATTGTGAAAGTTTCCCCACGAAACTAGAAAGGTTCCTGGAGGTTCCCAGAACCCTAACAGGCGACGCACTGCGCATCGAAAGCAGCGGTGCATTCTGCGTGACCAGTTGGCCGCTCTCCTGTTACTACTCGATAATGTCCCGCAACATCGAGATCGATATCATTGCATACACAGTCGGTTCAGGAGAGCGCGAGTTGCGCTGGACCGTCTCCTTGTTCCAATGCACCCCAAGTGCGATAAAAACGCTTGCAGGCCACGACCGGCAAGGAGCCAGGTGGGCAACGGTCAGTTTTTGAAGCCGGGAAGGAGAATCCGGTTAGAATGGCTGGCAGCACCGTTCACATCGAATCGTAGCGCAACGCCTATCCAGGAGGGTCCAGTGACCAGACTTAGGATATCGAAAGCACTCG
The DNA here is from genome assembly GCA_030039675.1 of Acidobacteriaceae bacterium. Lineage (GTDB taxonomy): Bacteria > Acidobacteriota > Terriglobia > Terriglobales > Acidobacteriaceae > Telmatobacter. The sequence continues at coordinate 7,770 of JASHVE010000157.1, forward strand.
CGCTTGTCGCTTTCTGTGTTGCGATCGGCTCTCGCGCACAAACCCTCAGCACTCTGCTCACGCTCAACGGCGCCAATGGTGCTAACCCGAAATCTGTTGCTCTTGTGCAGGCCCTCGACGGAAATTTGTACGGAACCACCTCAGCCGGCGGCTCTACTGACAACTGTTCGGCAGGCTGCGGAACAATCTTCAAGATCAGCCCGGAGGGTGAGCTGACGACGCTTCATGACTTTTGCGCCCAACCGGACTGTACCGAAGGAATGAACCCCCAGGCCGGACTCATGCAAGCCAGCGATGGCAATTTTTACGGCACGACCTTCGGTGGTGGCACCCATTTGGGCAATGGCACAGTCTTCAGAATGACTCCGGAAGGTGTGGTCACGACAATTTATAGCTTTTGTGCGATGCAAAACTGCGCCGATGGCTATTCTCCCAATGCAGCTCTCGTTCAAGGCGCAGACGGCAATCTTTACGGAACCACTTCGGCAGGCGGCACGAAAGACAGCGGCACCGTTTTCAAAGTTACACCTGCGGGTGAGCTGACTACAATCTACAGCTTTTGCATGAAACCAGATTGCGCCGACGGCTCGAACCCAGTCGCTGAGCTGACCCCGGGCGCCGACGGAAGCTTCTACGGGATGACCTCCCAGGGCGGCACAGGGAGCGGAACGATTTTCAAGATCACTTCAGTTGGCGAACTGACCACGCTTTATAGCTTCTGTTCCAAGCCCAAGTGCACGGACGGCGGCAACCCGAAGGGCGGGCTGATGCGGGCCGCCGACGGCAATTTCTACGGCACGACTTTTTCAGGAGGGACCCAGAATACAGGGACGGTCTTCAAAGTTACTGCCCAGGGCGCTCTGACCACGCTATTCAGTTTTTGCTGCGCGGAAGGAGCTACGCCCTACTCGACTCTAGTGCAAGGTACCGATGGAAACTTCTACGGAACTGCATACTACGGCGGTGCAAAGGGCCAAGGAACCGTCTTTAAAGTGACACCGCCAAGCAAAGGGACATCGACTTGGAAAGTGCTTGCGCTTCACAGCTTTGACGACAGCGATGCTTACCCGATCGCGGCGCTCATGCAGGACACCGATGGAAACTTCTATGGCACGACTTTTAATGGTGGAAGCAGCCCCAAGTGTCTCAACTCAGGAGGCTGTGGCACGATTTTCCGTTTGTCTGCCGGCCTGGGCCCGTTTGTGAAATTGCAGCCGGCATGGGGCGCTGTCGGATCGAACATCATTATTCAGGGACCCAATCTTGCCGCTGCAACCGCCGTCACTTTCAATGACGCCCCGGCCACCTTCAAAGTGATTTCTGGTTCCGAAATGACGGCGACGGTGCCAACTGGCGCAACCTCAGGTGCGGTAAAGGTCACAATGCCGAACGGCGTGTTAACCAGCAATGTGCATTTCCAATTGCAGTAGGCGTGCCGGAATCATTTCGAACTGAGCACTGTATCAAAGGGCTTCGCAAGCCCGCTTTCCTCTGCGGCTGGCGCTGGTCGATCTGAGAACAACGAACTTTTCACGCTGCGTGATTCTACCTCATTTTCCTGCTCTAGCGGGCACAAATGTCGGAAGTAGGGGCCAAATTGGTTATCCCATGAGCGACCATTTCAGAAAGGGCGGAGATGGTTGCGCTCGGGTTCGCTCCCACGGCAGTTGGAACAATGGCTCCATCGGCAACATACAAGCCCTCATATCCGAATACCGCGCCAAAGTGCCGGTTCGCGTCGGTTACCCCTGTTTTGGGAGTTTCGGCCAGCACGCATCCGCCGAGGGAGTGAACTGTAAAGTTGTTGCGAACAGGCCAATCCCACGTGGGCAAAGGCGCAAAGGATTTGGCTCTAATCGAATCGCGAAATGCCTTGCCGGCCTCAATGATCCCGTCGTAAAGATCACGGTTGTCGCGCCAGGGCCACTGAATCGACAAGTCACCGTCGGAATCAAGAGACATTTGCCCTGATCCGCTATCGAGTCCCATACAAATAAGGGTTGCGGATTGTGGAGAGAGAGCTCCGCTCAGCACGTCCGAGAAAGCGGCCCCCAGCACCCCCGGTGACTTTCCCGAAGTGATGTTCTTCCATATCGCCCGAATGGCTCGCGTGATTGGATTCCACCACATCCATCTCGGTCGGACTCCTTCAACGAACCATCCAAGAAAGCTGGGGATGCTGACATCTTCGACAATGAATGCGCGGTTGATCTCGAAATCGTGGAAGAGGTTGTAATCAGTTGCTTGAGTAATAGTCGGACCGTAGTTGGGACCACCCTGGAATCCTTCGAGAATAAATGACAGGAAGTCGCCGTTTGCCGAGTAGCGCTGCCCGATTTGATCAGAGATGTGGGGCAACGTCTTGAATTTCAGTTTGCATCGCAACAGCATCTCGGTCGAACCAAGTGTGCCGGCGGACAGGATCACGCGCCTGGTCTTTACCTTCTCATCCTGGTTCTTCATCAGCTGCCTGAAGTGGACCTGGTAGCCGAACCTTCCGTCAGACTCGGGACTCTCATCTCCCCTCTCATTCAGCGGCACAATTCTTGTGGCAAGGCAATCGGTCCGGATCTCGGCTCCATGTTTGTGTTCAGCAGCATAGAGGTAATTCAAATCGAGAGTGTTCTTCGCATGGTAATTGCAACCGGCAATGCATTCGCCGCAGTAGGTACACGATGTTTGCAACGCACCGTGGCGATTGCGTTCCTGCACTCCAATCGGAGTGGGATGCTCAAAGTCATTGCCGAAGAATACATTGATGTCCACAAGCTGAGAAGGACGGCTTACGGCTGCCGCCGCTCGCTCGAAGAGACGCGTCCGTTCAATCGTTCGGCGCGGATCGCCATCGATAGGAATTGGCCGCGATCCGAGCACGGATTTCACCACCTCGTAGTACGGCAAAAGGACGGCCTTCTGGCATGATGTCGGCCAGCGCTCATTCCAGACCTGGTCGGGGGGAATCAAGAACACGTTGGCGTATATCAGTGAACCGCCGCCAAGACCGGCGCAGACAACAACGTCCAAATGACTGTAATTTCGCACGTCATAGAGTCCATGAAGATCGCCTCCGCTCTTCGCGGCTGCCTGCTGGATCTTCCTGGGTCTCGCCGCGCGAGCATGCGGATAGCTCAACGCCCAGAAGTTTTTCGAGAAATCCTCTGGACTACGCGGAAATTCTCCAAGGCCATATCGTCGTCCACGTTCTAGAACAACGACGTTGCCCGGCCATTTCCTGCCCAAACGGCAAGCATTGATCGCGCCGCCAAATCCGCTTCCAATGACGACGGCCTCAACGAAGTTCTCCATTTCGCAGTCTCTCCATGAATGCGCCTACACCGAGTTATGACTGCGCATCAGCTGCAGGGGAGGAACGGAGCTCTCTGAAATCACAGATTGATCCGGTTGAGAGGACGGGGTAATAGTAGCACCTCGGATCAAAATCCAATCTGATGGCATCGAAATGTGAAGAGGGTTCCGGTAGAGACGGCTGCCTCGGGCTTTTAGAGTTTCCGAGAGTAGAAGAGATCTTCGTCAGTTCGCGAACCCTTCTCGATCACCCCTCCCTCTGTGGGTGCGTGATCTCTATGCGACGCTCACAGAAATCCGTGGTCAGAGCGATCTCCGCTTGACTGTGCTGGCAGTCCATCAC
>JASHVE010000158.1 GCA_030039675.1 Acidobacteriaceae bacterium
TCAGGATGCTTCCCGGTCCACTCGATTGCGAGCCTCTTCCAGTATCAGCCCCAGGCGCTCGGATACGAACTGGATTCGACTGCGTTGAGCAACGGACTGCACACCATCGTGCTGCAGCTTCTGAACAGCGCGGGCGCCAAACTGTCCGTTAGCCTGCCGCTCAAGATCATGGTCAACAATGAGCCGTGCGTAGCTACGCTGATGCCTCCGGTGTTGAACACTACGCCCACGCCGACCTCCGCCGATGCCTGCGGTGTGCTGCATTATGGCGCCAGCACGGCGACGACAGTGAACATCAACTACACGGCCAGCCAGCCGGCAAACTATGCCACTTACTCGGTAAGTCTGGTGCGCGGAGTGACGGGTGTGGGAGCGCCGCTTATCCTTCCGGATGGCGCAGCCGTGCCAGGCGCGGGACCGTTGCTCGTCTCGTCGCCGCCAGGCACCCAGCCGACAGTGGCCGACCTGCTGGGCTCTTGCCCGACTGCAGGGTTTGCCGCCGAGGTCTATACCGCAGCCACGATGACGAACGGCAACGGACGGCAGAGCCAGTATGACGCCTCTGCGCTGATGGGGTTTGTGCTGACGAAATAAGAAATAACGAACAGCGAACAAACAGGGAGACGCGGGCGAAATTGCTTGCCCGCGTCTCCGACAGCACCGAAAGAGAGTTCCCGCCGCCAATTCGCAGATAAAACTACCGACGTTGTCGCAGCAAGAGTATGCTCCTGTGTATGAGAGTCAAAACGTGTATCCCCGCTATGTTTCTTGGAGCCGCGCTTCTCTTCGTGCAGGCTCCGGGATGGAGCCTACCCCGAACCGACGACAGCGGCGCGAAGCAGGATCTCAAGTCTGCGGAGAAAGGCACGAAGAAGGCCGCGAAAACCACCAGCAAAGGTGTGCAGAAGGGCACCGCGAAGGTCTACCACGGCACCAAGAAGGTCTTTCACAAAACCAAAACCACGACCAAGGGCGCGGTCGAGGGCGGCAAGGAAGGTGCAAAGCAGTAGCAGACCCCCCGTCTTCGTTCCGCCCAGTTTTGGGTGAGAATATGCGGCGATCTTGGCTTTCTCTTCCTGTTTGACTTACCCCACCCCCATTGCCGACCATTAATTTTTCCGGCTTCGGTGAAGCTGGCGGAAAGGTATGCGGCAATGAAGATTTTGATCCTTGGTTCGGGCGGGCGCGAACACGCACTGGCTTGGGCTGTGGCGCGCAGCGAGCGCGTTACGGAGGTGGTGTGTGCGCCGGGTAACGGCGGCATGGCGCAAAGTGCGCGCTGTGTTCCGGTGAATCTGAAGGACGTGGATGCTGTGGTGCGGCTGGCCGAGACCGAACAGCCGGGACTGACGATTGTGGGGCCGGAGCTGCCACTCTCGCTGGGCGTGGTGGATGCGCTTAAAAAGTGCGGGCTGCGCGTGTTTGGACCCAGCCGTGGTGCGGCGATGCTCGAGACGAGCAAGGGGTTCGCGAAGCGGTTTTTACAGCGCCACAATATTCCCACGGCCAAATACGCCGTGTGCACTACCTCGGCCGAGCTCCGCAAGGCAGTTGACGCGTTCCATCCACCGATCGTGGTCAAGGCCGATGGGCTGGCCGCAGGCAAAGGCGTGATCATCTGCACCTCGCGGCAAACAGCGCTGGAGGCGGCGCAAGGGCTGTTTTCCGGCGGGCTGCTGGGCGAGGCCGAACGGCAGGTGGTGATCGAGGAGTTCCTCGAGGGTGACGAGATCAGCTTTCTCTGCCTGAGCGACGGGACGCACGTGGTGCCGCTGCTGCCCGCGCAGGACCACAAACGCATCGGGGAGGGCGACACCGGGCCGAACACGGGTGGCATGGGCGCGTATACGGCCGATGAGCTGCTCGATCCGGCGATGAGCGACTGGATCCTGCGGCACATTGCGGAGCCCACGGTGCGCGGCATGGCCGAGGAAGATACGCCGTTTGTTGGCGTGTTGTATTGCGGGTTAATGATGACGGCGCGCGGGCCGGAGGTGCTGGAGTTCAATGTGCGCTTTGGGGACCCGGAGACACAGGCGATTCTGCCGCGGCTCGACAGCGATCTGGTGGACGCGCTCGAAGCGTGCATCGATGGCCGCCTCCGCGAAACGGAGCTGCGCTGGACGCCCGGCGCGTCTGCCTGCGTAGTTGCCAGTTCCGCCGGCTACCCAGGCGCATACAAAACGGGCGTGGCGATTCACGGGCTGGGCGCGGCGGGGCAGGTTCCGGGCGTGCAGGTGTTTCACGCCGGCTCGGCGGAAGTGGGCCCGCAACTGCTCACGGCAGGAGGCCGGGTGCTGGGCGTGACCGCAGCGGCTGGATCACTCGAAGAAGCTCTGGCGCGGGCATATCAGGCTATGGCCGAGATTGATTTTGAAGGCATGTACTACCGCAGAGACATCGGCCACCGGGCGTTGAAGACGCTGCGCAAATAGAGCAGTTCCAGAATATCCATTCGGGAACTGCTGGAGCCGTCATGCTTCGTCCAGCCGGAAAGGAAGCACCATGAGCTCAGGTGTTGGTATCACACTGGATGAGCTGTTGACGTGGAGCGACGAGGCGGCGCAGGACTGGAAGCGGCACTTTGAAGCGCATCCGGCATTGCTGGAACTGCCGTGCGGGATCAACGACGCGGCGGATGTGCTGGCGCTGGTGCGGCACATCTGGGGTGCCGAGCTGCGCTGGAGTGAGCGGCTGGCTGGACTGCCCAACACGGAGTGTCCTTCCGGTCCGCTCGATGCGATCTTCGCTGTACACACGAAGGCCATGGAACTCTATCGCGGACTGCTGGCCGAGCCGGCTGCGCGCTGGGACGAGCCGTATGAGCTGAAGTTCGACTGGCTGCCGCCGGAGAAGCGGTGTATCTCAAGGCGCAAAGCCGCGCTTCACTCGCTGCTGCACAGCCAGAGACACTACGCGCAACTGGCAACGCTGGTGCGCGTGGCCGGTTATCCGGTGACGGTCAGGGGCGATCTGCTATTCAGCGTGGCGCTGCACTAGCAGTTGGGGTGGCTTGAGCTCTGCCCTGCTTCTGAAAGCAGGAACGGCAAAGCACAGGCCGACCTTGAGTCGGCTTAAAAGGCACCGTCGTCTCCACGCCGCACTCGGAGCACGTGGTTCTGGTTTCGGGTCGAACTCTCTGCGATCCTCGAGCCCGCTTCGCCTTGCATTGCTTGCAGTGCTTGGGATCGTTTTTGAACTGTTTGTCGTGAAAGAAGACCTGCTCGCCCGCCGTGAATACAAATTCGGCGCCGCAGTCGCTGCATTTTAATACTCGATCAGTGAATTCCATGGCCGGTATCCCCAAAACAGGGACGAACACCGAAATCGGCCATGATGCGGGAGACGAGTGCCGGTCGCGGTTCCCTGTTTTCGTTCGTAATGCACAACAAGGGCCCGGACCGCATCAAAAAGGACGCGGCAGTCTAGATTTCAACCCGATGCTACTGGGATAATCGCTCGGGGAATTGAGCGCTCAAGCCAAATAGCTACTACCGTCCGCTGCAACTGGTCTTATGGGCGGCTTCCTAGAGCTCAAACAGAAGCCGCCTCGGACGGTGTGTCTTACAGGATGAGGATTCGTTAATCCTGTTCCTTACGTGCCTTCTTGCGGTTCCGCTTGCGCGCCAAAGCTGCTTTGACGCGACGCTTCTCGCCGGGCTTCAGGTAGTAGGAGTGACGCTTTACTTCCTTGATAATGTCCTCCTGCTGAACCTTGCGCTTGAACCGGCGCAGCGCATTTTCGAGCGGCTCGCCTTCCTGAACGCGAACCTCAGCCAAGTGAATCCACCTCCGAACCTGCCTAGAAGGCTTTACATCATCATACTGGAGTTTTGGGGTAAACTCCACTGACGGCTTGGAATCTTCCCGAGATTTGGCAGGTGAAACGGATCAGGCGATTGTTCGAAGTTTCGATCAAGCGACTTTGCGCTCGCGCTCAGGCCGAATTGCACTGTTAACTTTCGCGTAAACTCTCTTGAGAGGATTCCAATGATTCGCAGTTACCAGGGTAAGCTGCCTCAAATTGCTTCAGGTTGCTATATCGATCCTTCTGCTCAGATTCTGGGCGATGTGGTGATGGGTGAGCGGTCGTCCGTGTGGATGAATGCTGTCATCCGCGGCGACGTGAATTCGATCCGGGTGGGCTCCTGCTCGAACGTGCAGGATTGTGCTGTCCTGCACGGCCAGCGCAATCTCTATTCCGTCACGGTCGGCAACTGGGTGACGATCGGACATAACGCCACGGTGCATGGCTGCGTGGTCGAGGACGAGTGTCTGATCGGCATCGGCGCGCGCGTACTGAACAACGCGCGGATTGGCAGAGGCTCCATTATCGCCGCCGGCTCGGTGGTGCCAGAGCATACTGTGGTGCCAGCGCGCACGCTGTGGGCGGGTGTGCCCGCCAAGCAACGGCGCGAACTCAGCGGCAAAGACCGGACGCTGATTCTCGAGTACGCACAGAATTATCTGGATTACGTTGAGTTTTATCTTGCAGAGACGGGTAAGTGAATCGAGACGGTGCCTGATTCGTCTAAACTCATGTTTTGCCTTCTACCATCGAATGATTTTTGTGAGATACCGGAAGAAAAGCAGGCTGGGCCAGACGCGCGGGATTGTTTTTGTGGCCGCGCTTACTTTCACTCTAGGCAATTGCGCATCCGCACAAAACGCGGGCAGTGCGTTACCGAACGCGCCGCAGCCGCAGAACCAGTCAGACGATGCCGTGACTGTGCGGAGCACTCCACGGCACATCGTGGAAGACCAGGCAGCGATCTGGACGAGCCCGGCGCGGCTGAACGACTCCAATGCTACGGGGCCGGCGCTGCTGGTGCTTGCCACGGCGGCGCTAATTACCACCGACCACGAAGTGATGTCGAAGCATTTCCTGGATACTTCGCTCAACAACCATGCCGAGACGGCTTCGAACGGCTTACTGGGTGGATTTGTCGCCGCGCCGCTCATCATCTACAGCCTGGGCCGTATCCACCAGGACGATCATGCGAGCGAGACGGGCATTCTGGGCGGCGAAGCGATGGTCGACAGCCTGGCAGTCGACGAGGTGCTCAAACTGAGCTCGATGCGCGAACGGCCAACGCTGGATGGCGCGAAGGGCAAGTTCTTTCAGACGAGTGTGGGGCTGAATTCGTCGTTCCCTTCGACGCACAGCATCATTGCGTGGTCGTCGGCCGCCGTGATCGCATCGGAATACAACGGACCCTTGACGCAAATTACTGCTTATGGCTTGGCGGCGGGAGTGAGCGTGACGCGCGTGGCTGCGCGCCAGCACTTCCCGTCCGATGTGCTCGTAGGCAGCGCCGTTGGCTGGATGATCGGCCGGTACGTAGTGCGCCGCCACCGGCATGCGGACTGAGCGCTGATGCAATGAGGAACGCCTTCAGGCCGATAGCATTTTCGGAACTACTGTAGACCGAAAGCATGAACTCAAGCCGCATTTTCATCAAGAAAAAGCCACCTTTCACTGCTCTCAAGAAGTCGATATGTATTCCAGGGATGCTCTAAACACTGATCACTGAAACCTGACCCCTGATCTCTGTTCTTACACCGTCCAGGGATTGCGCTCAGGGAATTGCTTCTGGTGCCAATAGGGATAGGCGGCCGGAACCTCGCTGGCCTTGTCCAGTGCGGCTACCTGTACTGGCGTGAGATTCCATCCCACTGCGCCTAGGTTTTGCCGCAGCTGTTCTTCATTGCGCGCACCGATGATCAGAGACGAGACCGTAGGCCGCTGCAGCAGCCAGTTCAGCGCGATCTGCGGAACGGTCTTGCCGGTTTCGGCGGCTACGGCATCCAGCGCATCGACGACTTTGTAGAGATACTCGTCGGGCATCTTCGGTCCCATCTCGGCAGTCTTATGCAACCGGCTGACCTCAGGCACCGGCTTGCCGCGGCGCAGCTTGCCGGTGAGGCGGCCCCAGCCGAGCGGGCTCCAGACGAGTGCGCCGACCTTCTGGTCGAGGGCAAGCGGCATCAGCTCCCACTCGTAATCGCGTCCGACGAGCGAGTAGTAGACCTGGTGCGCAATGTAGCGCGTCCAGCCGTAGCGGTCGGCGACGGCAAGGGACTTCATCAGGTGCCAGCCGGAGAAGTTGGAGCAGGCGATGTAGCGTACTTTGCCTTCGCGGACGAAGGTGTTCAGCGTGTCCTGCACCTCTTCAATGGGCGTGAGAGCGTCGAAGCCGTGCAGGTGGTAGATGTCGACGTAGTCGGTGCCGAGGCGGCGCAGACTGTCCTCGATGGATCTGTGCAGATGATAGCGGGACGAACCCACATCATTGGGGCCGTCGCCGAGCCGGAATGTGGCCTTGGTCGAGATGAGCGCCTTGTCGCGCCGGCCTTCGAGGGCCTTGCCGAGAACTTCTTCCGACCGGCCGTTTGAGTAGACATCGGCCGTGTCAAAGAGCGTGACGCCGGCTTCAAGGCAGATATCGACAATGCGCCGGGCCTCGGCGACGTCGGATGTGGCTCCCCACGCGTCAAAGAACTCATTGCCGCCGCCAAACGTGCCGGCGCCGAAGCTGAGGACAGGAACTTTGAGGCCGGAGCCTCCAAGAATGCGGTATTCCATGGCTGGTCAGATGCTATCGTATGTGGCTGGATTCAGTGGCGGTTTGAAGATTCGCACAGCTGTCCCGCATGATGATTATGAAGATTCCAACGACACGAGTGCACAAAATGCCAACACTTTTCCGTTGTGGGCGCGCATAGATTGTAGCTACAATTAGACTGTGTACGTCTGGGACGAGGCCAAACGGAAATCGAACCTGAAGAAGCACAGGCTCGATTTCCGGGATG
>JASHVE010000159.1 GCA_030039675.1 Acidobacteriaceae bacterium
GAAAATCGAAGGCCAGTTCCGGACTATCGCGCAAAAACGTCGCCACCTCGATGGCGTGATCGTGCTTGAGCAGCAGCGAGTGCTGCGCGGCCGGACTCGGATTCGGGACAACGCTCACTGCCGCGCCGGGCACAGCCGCTTCAATCGCCGCTTTGATCTCTTCGACGGTCTTCAACGCGCTTTCCTTCAATCTCCGCAGAGGCTAAAGCCCCCTGGTTCTATGCGTCTTTACGGCACGACTAAAGTCGTGCCCTGTTACCAAACCCCAGCTTCGAATCGCCTTACCTAGTCCCTGGCTCTTAACGCTCTTCCCTGTTCCCTGCTTCATTACCGAATCACCACCGGCACGGTCCACACGCCCGGATTCGACGTCGGCTCCAAATCGTGCTCGCCCGGCTCCGGCACCGGAAACTCACCCTGCGCCTCCGCATCCAGGTGACGCGGACGGTCTGCTCCACGCCATCCACGGTCTTTTTAACCTGACGCGTCACTTTCACTTTTTCGGCGATCTCTTTGTCCAGCCAGTCCACGCCGGTCACGTTCGAGAGAAAATCGAAGGCCAGTTCCGGACTATCGCGCAAAAACGTCGCCACCTCGATGGCGTGATCGTGCTTGAGCAGCAGCGAGTGCTGCGCGGCCGGACTCGGATTCGGGACAACGCTCACTGCCGCGCCGGGCACAGCCGCTTCAATCGCCGCTTTGATCTCTTCGACGGTCTTCAACGTGCTTTCCTTCAATCTCCGCAGAGGCTAAAGCCCCCTGGTTCTATGCGTCTTTACGGCGCGACTAAAGTCGTGCCCTGTTACCAAACCCCAGCTTCGAATCGCCTTACCTAGTCCCTGGCTCTTAACGCTCTTCCCTGTTCCCTGCTTCATTACCGAATCACCACCGGCACGGTCCACACGCCCGGATTCGACGTCGGCTCCAAATCGTGCTCGCCCGGCTCGGGTACTGGAAACTCGCCCTGCGCCTCCGCATCCAGGTGACGCGGACGGTCTGCACCTGTCAATGATTGCCCGTCGATCTTCTTCTGCAGCGTCATGAAAGCCTGGATCAGCGCCTCGGGCCGCGGCGGGCAGCCGGGAATGTGCACGTCGACAGGAATGTAGCGATCGATTCCTTTCAACACGTTATAGCCCTGCTTGAACGGCCCTCCCGAGATGGCGCACGCCCCCATCGCAATCACGTACTTCGGCTCGCCCATCTGGTTATAGAGCCGCACCACCTGCGGCGCCATCTTCTTGGTCACCGTGCCGGAGATGATCATCAGATCGGCCTGCCGCGGCGACGGCCGGAAGACTTCTGCGCCGAACCGCGCCAGGTCATAGCGGGCCATCGTGGTCGCGATCATCTCGATCGCGCAGCAGGCGAGGCCGAATTGCATGGGCCACACCGAGCTTCGCCGGCCCCAGTTGTAGAGCTCCTCGATGGTCGTGACGAAGACGCCCTGCTTGCCCAGTTCGATCTTCAATTCGTTGTCTACAGCCATCGGTCGCTATGCTCCTAAAGCTTCTAGCTTCTAGCCTGCAGCTTCTAGCTTCGTTACGTCTTTGGGGCTAGCGGCTGGAAGCTAGCGGCTAAAAGCTGTTTTACGCCCAGGTCAAAATCCCCTTCGCCCAGGCCCACGCCAACCCCTCTACCAGCAGCAGCACAAACACCAGCATCGCCGCGCAGGCGGCCATGCCCAGCCCGGTGAACGCAACCGCAAATGGCAGCAGGAAAACGGCTTCTACGTCAAAGATGAGAAAGATGATGGCGTACAGATAGTAGGCCGAACGAAACTGCACCCACGCATCGCCTTTCGATACCAGTCCGCACTCATAAATGGCGTTCTTCACCGTGTTCGGTTTGGCCGGCGAAAAAACTATCGCCCAAAGCCGCGCCAGGCCCAGCGGTGCGAGGCCAAACCCCAGCGCCACCACGAACAAAACGGCCAGAGAAAAATAGGGATTAGAAGCCATCTCTGGAATGAAGATCCTTTTTATTTAAGCTACCAGCTTCGGGCCTGTGTTGGCTAAGAAGTTGGGCGGCCCATGCGCCGTTCAGTCCCATTTTCTCACCGCTCATCCCATTCTGTGAACCGTTGAGCGCGCCGCGCGTCTCGCTTCGCGGCAAGCCTATGTTCATACTCGCAAAAATGCCCGTAAGTGCATGTGATCCCGCGCACACACCGAGCGCAGGAATCCGGGTCCATGAACCGCGAAGGCTTCCGGCACAATGGCCGGAAGCCCCTGCCGCGGGCGTACAGCTCTAATCGTCGTCCTTGTCGGTCTTTTTCGGCTTCGCCTTCAGCATCGCCGGTACCGGCGCATTGCCCATCGCGTCTTTCCACAAGATCACATTCAACTTCTCCACCGGCGCGCGGTCCTCGTGGCTGAAGTCCATCTTCATGCTCGCCTTGGCGCCCACGGCTGTTTTCGTATTCGCCGTATAGATCAGCCCATTGTCGCGGTTGGAGTAATCCGCATTAAAGGCGGGTTGATCGCCCGGCCCCGTGAACAGGTCGGCCATCATGGAGCAGAACGCGTCGTTGTTGTTCATCGGCGGCAGCCCGAGCAGCGTCTCCATCGTGCGCACCTCGCTCACGGTCGAGTAGAAGTGGCTGTCGACAAACGGCGCGCCATTCTGCCCGTGCGGCGCATACTTGCTCACGATCACCGCAATGCTGCGATGCGCATCCACGTGATCGGCGCCATTCTGCGCATCGTCTTCCAGGATGAAGAACGCCGTGTCACCCCAGAACGGCGAGTGCGAGATGGCCTCCACCGCGCGGCCCACCGCCAGATCGTTATCGGCCACCGAGGCCTTCGGTGTCGGCCCCCCCGGCCGCGTTCCTGCCGTGTGATCGTTGCCCAGCCGCAGCATGATGAAGTTCGGCATCGTGTCATTGCCCTGCTGCATATCCGCGATCCAGCCCTTCAGATGCCGCAGAAAGATATCCACGCGGATCTGGTCCGGAACAAAGAGGTTGAAGTCCGGCGCTTCGGGCGCGAAGTGGCCTACCAGCTCCGGCTTGGTAGCAATGTTGGTCGCGAGCACCGGGATGGACCACGGCCACTTGTTCGTGCCGCCGCCCCACTCGGCAGGCAGCGCATCGCCCGGCGCATACGCCTTTTTGGCGCACTTCGGCCCGGCCAGCATCGGTCCCAACTTGGGGTCGGCCACCTCGTCCTGCCCACAAAACGTCGAAGAGATGAACTCGCCGAAGTGGTAGTAGGTCTTGCCATGGGCAGCCAGGTCACCCCAGAGATAACCGCTGGCCGGCTCGTTGACGTCGGGAATCTTCTGCAGCAGCGGATAACCGTCGGCCACCACGCCCTCGAAGTCATACGGCCGCTCATCCGAACGGTAATCCTGCTGCCAGGTCTTCTCCAGGTAATCCGAGCCGATGCCCGCCGTCGACCACACATGGCCGTCACCGGAAACCTCGCCCGAGTCAAAGAAGTTGTCCAGCACGCCGAACTGCAACGCCAGCCTGTGCAGATTCGGCGTAACGGCCTCGCCGTACATCGCCAGTTTCGGGTCGCCGTTGCCCACCTGCTTACCGTCCTGCGTCAGATCGCCGAAGACCTGGTCGTAGGTGCGGTTCTCCTTGATGATGTAGATTACGTGCTTGATGCGGTCCTGCCCGCCGTCGGCAAACTTGATCTTCTCCTGCGCGGCAATCATGCGGTTCGAATCGAGCACCACCGGGGTCCACTGGGGAAGGTCGTTCTCGATCTCACCCTCATCGAGCTCCGCGATCGACCCGTAAAGCAGCGTGCCGATGTAGGCATTGCCTCGCTGATACATAAAGCTTTTGCTGACCGTCTCCACCGGGCGCTGCGGAAAGTTGTTGGGGCCCGTGCCCTTGCCCTTTGCGGTGGCGACGAACAGCTTGCCACCTTGCGGCAGCGCATCGAAGGCCATCGACATCGGCAGCCAGTCGGTAGGAATAAATCCGTCCGGTTCCACCATTCCGGTTTGCGCCGTTTTCACGGTCAGCTTCCGCGTATCGATCACCGCGACCGCATCGCTGGCCATGTTGGCCACGTATAGCCGCGCGCCGCTCGAATTCACCGCCAGCGCCACCGGCTCTGCACCAAAGTAGGTTTGCCCCGGGAGGCGTGTATCGAAATATCCTTTGACGGCGAGCTGTCCTCCGGCCAGATTGACGGCCGCCACGGCGTCGCGGTTGGCCAGCGCGACATAGAGGGTCTTCTCGTCCGGCGAAAACGCGAACGCGCAGGGATGCGTGCCCGGAGCCACATCATTCGTCGGTTTCAGCAAAGGCAGCTTGCGCAGCACCGTCGCGCCGGCAAGGTCCAGCTCGTCGATCTCCGATGCGTTCCAAAGTGCAACGAAGGCGCGCTTGCCGTCTTTGGTCACAGCCAGAGCGATCGGATATGTGGACGGAACCGTGTCGTTCTCCGACACATCGATGCGCTTTTCGATCGCGCCCGTTGTCACATCAAGCATCACGACGAAGTCGGAGAG
>JASHVE010000160.1 GCA_030039675.1 Acidobacteriaceae bacterium
AGGTGCGCACACTGAATGTTATTGATGTGGCGTATGCTTCGGGATATTTCGATGGAGAGGGAACGATTACCACATGCGGAAGAATGCTTAGGCTGCAAGTTCTATCCGCCGATTATTGGTGTATCAAGGTCTTCTCCGATTTATTTGGCGGCAATTTGGCTGAAATCAGACCACGTCCGAGTGTGTACGCTAGTGGCCTTAGGGTTTTTCGCTGGATCAAGACTGGACAAGGAGTTATTGAGGTTCTGCGCGTGATGCGTCCTTACTTGCGCTGTAAAGGAGCGGAAGCAGATGTAGTCATTAATTCGGGTATCGCATTCGCAATTCCCGGAGTTCGGGTGTCTGAGGAACAAAGGCATATACGGAATGCAGTGCGGTTGCAGTTGAAAGCACTAAAAGGCGTGGGCAGACAAGTTAACTATCCTGCCGCTATACGGGTTGAAGGAACCGCACGTGAGCGCCACGTTCCGATCCGCCCGGTGGCAAAAAATAGCAACGGGGAGCGCCCTTCGTGCACACTCCCAAGCAATTCCGAAAACGTCTAACCGATCCCAATTCCGACATCGGCCGGCCGAAGCCAAACCAGATTGTAGCTGTTCTCGAGGTGCATGGCACAGAGAGACAACCGATTGTTTACTCAATTTACACTTGACGTCTGCTAGCCTCCTCTGGCTGAATGTTGGGTGCCGTGTTGCCGCGGGTTCGATTGGTCCGGACTACCCACGCCCGCCGCCGGCCTCTGAGGGCTTCATGAAAAAGAGTGCATTTTTCCTTCTGCTGCTGTTAATTGCGGGTCTCCCGCTCTGGGCTGCTTCGTATTACCCGCAGCGTCTCGATGATCCCAAGGCTGTTTATCTCACCCCCGACAAATTTCCGGTCCATGCTGACGGCGTGGCCGACGACAGCGCCGCGGTTCAGGCGGCGATCGATCGCGCAGGCGAGCACGGCGAGGGGATTGTGTTTGTGCCGGCGGGGCGCTACCGGATTACGCGCACGATCTATGTGTGGCCCTCGGTGCGGGTGATTGGGTATGGGGCCACGCGGCCGGTGTTTGTGCTGGCGGATAACACGCCGGGTTATCAGCGGGGGCTGGGGTACATGTTTCTGTTTGCGGGCGGAAGGCCGCGCAAGGAGCCGCGCATTGATTTTGCGACCGGCCGGCCGGCGGAGCCGATTGTGGGAACCGTGCCGCCGGATGCGTCGATTCCGGATGCGAATCCGGGGACGTTCTATTCGGCGATGAGCAATGTGGACTTCGAGATCGGGAAGGGCAATCCGGCGGCGGTGGCGATACGGTTTCACGTGGCGCAGCACTGCTACCTGGCGCACATGGATTTCTGGATCGGCTCAGGGTTGGCGGCGCTGAAGGATATCGGCAACGAGAGCGAGGATCTGCACTTTCACGGCGGACAGTACGGGATTGTGACGGTGAGGCCGTCGCCGGGATGGCAGTTCACGCTGATTGATTCCAGCTTTGATGGGCAGACGCAGGCGGCGATCCAGGAACATGAGGCGGGGCTGACGCTGATTCACGATACGTTCCGCAATGTGCCGCAGGCGGTGTCGATCGATCCGGAATATTCCGAGGAGCTGTGGGTGGCTCGGTCGCGGTTCGAGGATATTTCGGGCGCGGCGATTGTGTTTGGCAACGAGAACAATCCGCGGACGGAGATCAATCTTGAGGACATTGCGTGCCGGCATGTGAAGGTGTTTGCGCTGCTGCGCGAGAGCGGGCGAAAGATCGAGGGGCCGGGTGAGAGCTACGTAGTGAAGTCGTTCTCGCATGGGCTCACGATGAAGAGCGCGGCGGACTGGGGAAGCATTGAAACAAATTTCGATGCGCAGGCTGTGGCCGAGTTGCCGGCGCCGGGGAAGGATGCGATTGCCGCGCTGCCGCCGATGTCGGCGTGGGTGAATCTGCACACGCTGGGAGTAAAGGGCGACGGCGTGACGAACGATACGGCTGCGATTCAGAAGGCGATCGATGAGCATCCGGCGCTGTATGTGCCGATGGGGCGGTACCTGGTGACGGATACGATTCATCTGCGGCCGGATACGGTGCTGATCGGCCTCGATCCGAGCATGACGCAGTTTGATTTGAAAGATGAGAGTCCGGGCTTTCAGGGCATTGGCGGGCCGCGCGCGCTGCTGGAGGCGCCCAAAGGCGGGCATAACATCGTGACGGGTATCGGCCTGTTTACAGGCGGCATCAATGATCGTGCTGTTGGCGCACTGTGGATGGCAGGTGCGGATTCACTGATGGACGATGTGCGCTTTCTCGGCGGCCACGGGACCAATGCCGCTGATGGGACACGGATGAATCCTTACAACAACACGCACACGGGCGATCCGAATCCGCGGTACCGGTGGGATGCGCAGTATCCGAGCCTGTGGGTTACGGATGGAGGGGGCGGGACGTTTGCCGATATCTGGACGCCGGATACGTTTGCGGCGGCGGGGCTGTTCATCTCGAATACTTCGACGCCCGGGTTTGTGTACGAGCTTTCGAGCGAGCATCATGTGCGGAATGAGATCAG
>JASHVE010000161.1 GCA_030039675.1 Acidobacteriaceae bacterium
TCGTGCGTAGTCAAGTCAAACAGTTCATCGTGCTTGCCCAAGTCGGCCTCGACAAGTGCATCGCGCTTCCAGCTCAGCGCATTCAAGACGACCAGCGTTCTGGAAGGAACATGGATGTTGCGCGCAAGCTGACTCATGGCGCGGTTTGTGACGTCTTCAAGATCGAAGCGGGCCTGCGTCGCATAATTGTCTTTCACGGCGAGCTGCCGCACGGTCTCCTGGCTGTCAGGCTGGCCGATCGATTGGCCGGCGGCCCAGGTGTGCTCGGCAAAGAGCAGAAGGTTGTTCCATGCGTCGTCAAGCTCCGCCTTGGGTGGATGGAGATCGGGATCGACGAGATGAGCCACCGTCGACGCAACCTCTGAGGAGAGCGCGTCACTCTGGTTTTGCCGGTCTTCCGCAGCGTAGTAGGCATCGGAGCCGATGCCGTCTTCCCAGTACGGCCCCATGTCTCCTTTGTACGTTTGCAAGGCCGAACCGTAATTCTTGTCGATATAGCTGAAAAAGTCAGCGAATGTCGCGTACTGGAGCTTCGGATAAGCGAAGGCCTGATTCCAGACGGCCGCAAACGTCGCTAGATCTGGATGCAGATCGGTGTTCTCGTCCTGCGCGCCGTACAGCAGCACCGCGTCCGGCTTGTACTCCGGCTTGTCATAGGGAGCCAGAAAGACGGGCAGGGCTCCATAAATGGATTCGTTCTGCGGGTCACCGCCAAAGACGCTGCGGATTTGTGCGTAACCGCGCGAGTACCAGAACAAGACCTTCGCGCCGTCAGGTCCTTCCCACCAAAAGGGCGATTTTTCATTCCATTGCTCGTGCGAAAGCACCGTGGCGCGGTCCTGGTTTCCGCCGACGGCCCAATACCTGATGCCCGCGCTTGCCAGCACCGACGGATATGCGCCCGTGTAGGAGGGAACGTCGGTAGTGGTTGCGTAGTTAAACGGTATGCCAAATTCGCGAGACAGGCTCTTGGAATAGTAGAGCGAGCGGTACAGTGTTTCCAGAGATGCGTAGCCGGTCAACAGGTTGAAATAGTCCGCGGGCACGCCCATCTTGTCGTCGCGGATCAGTCCCATCACGCGATCCCGTGTGGGCTGCGAACGTGTCTCGAGCAACTGCTGCAGATTCCACGAACCGTCGGTCGCGAACCGAAAATCGGGATGGTGCTCAATGAAGTCGGCCGCCTGCACAAGCGTGCGCGCCTGGGCCTCAGCTACCTTGCCCTGGTAGTCGGTGTAACCGATATCGACGTGCGTGTGCGGCACCACGTACACAGTCCACTTGCGCTCTGCGGTCAGCGACAGGTTGAATGTGCGGTGCGTTCCCGCGGTGACTTCCAGTTTCGCCGCGGCAGTTCCCTGCCATTCCGGAACCTCGAACCGCAGCCGCTCTTCCCCAATATCGCTCGTTGCCGGAATGTCTGCCGTGTAACGGTTGCCATTCACGGAGAGTGTTGCGCGGCCAGCGGTCGCAGCATGATGAAACCGCACGAATGCATCGACGGTCTCCACCAGATGTCCATCGTGCTGATGGTAGAAGATCGTCGGCACAACATCGGCGTCGACGGCCTGCGGCACGTACTTTGCGTGCTGGTTGCAGGAGAGGCTGAGAAAGTCGTAAGCCACCGTCTCCTGCGCAGCTTCGGCGGTCTCGCCGGGAGACTGGCTGCTGGCCAGCGCGAATGTGAGGATGTTGCCGCGCTGTTTCAGATACTCAGAAGGAAATTCAATGGTCAGCACATCTGCTGCACGAAAGCGCTGATCGGCAAGATAGAGCGGCTTGGGATGCAGATAATAAAGTCCGCTGTGGCCGTTGATTTGAATTTGCAGCGCCGGAGTCCGCGGGTACGAGGTGAGCGCAGAAACCTTCAAAGAATAGACTCCGCGAGGCGCCGCATTGAGATCGAAGTGTATTTCGTAGATCGACCCGCTTCTTTGCTCCCCCGGCCAATCCTGCTGCCAGTCATTTTTCCCTGCCTCATAAACGACCTTTGCCGCGGGCGGCGCATTGAACTCGCGGATCGACTGGTCCGGCTTTCCGATCGCCCAAATTTCCGCTGATTGACCCAGGGCCGAAATCGAAGGAATCAAGGCAGGACAAACGACAACTGCTGCAGCCAAAAAGATGCGCTTCATCTCAACTCCATTGGGTCGGGGGAATCGGCAAACGCCGCCTTCGAGCGCAACGGCTCCATGCGAAACCGTGCGATCCGGATCGATTTCAGAATCAAAGGAGGCCTTCTCCAAAGACGGGTGTCAAAGCGGAATCATACTCTCCAGGAGATCGATATGCAAATAACAGTTCATATTTCATGATCGATATGACATTTTCCAATCATTTTTGGGCGTTGCAGTCTATTCGGGAGTCAACTGGCTTAGTTTCAGAAAGTTGCGTTGGGAACACTCACCCCAATGGCCAGGCTGCGCTGAAACGCTGGGCGGAGGGTTCAGCATGCCCGCCGGCGCGGCTTGTTCACGCCCGCGTCACGACGATTCCCATTTTCTTAAAGGGGGAGATAGCCGCGTCGCTTGCTCCGGTATCCGTAATCAAGTTGTCGATTTCCTGCGTGGGACACAGACGATATTTGCTGGTTGCTCCCAGCTTGCTGCGGTCGGCGACAACCACTTTCGTCTTGGAGTGATACGCGAGATTTCTCAGCACCTCGGCTTCCGCGGCGTTCGTGCACGTCAAGCCCCGCTTGGCATCGATGCCATCGACGCCGAGGAACATGATGTCGGCGAAAAGCATCTCTGCGGCAGCATTGGCGAGCGGACCAATGAGCGTGAACCAGTTCCCGCGCAGGTGTCCTCCGGTGACGATCACCTCAATATCTTTTCGATTGCTCAACTCCATCGCCACATTGACGGTGTTCGTGATAATCGTAATGCCGCTTAGTGCCTGCAGGCTTCGAACCACCTCGGTGGTCGTGGTCCCTCCGCTTAAAGCGATCGTTTGACCCGGTTGCACAAGCGCGGCGGCAGCAATGGCAATCCGGCGCTTCTCTTCTGCGAAGCTGCTCACCTTGTCCTGGAATGAGGCGTCATGCCGGAAGGGCTCATAGAACAACGGGCCAATAGGAACTGCGCCACCCCGTATGCGGCGCAGTAATGAGCGCTGTTCGAGATCTTCGAGGTCGCGCCGAATCGTTGCTATCGACGCACCGAGGGTAGAGCAAAGGTCATCGATATCAACCGATCCCAACTCCTGAAGCCGCCTAAGAATGTATTCCTGACGTGCGACAAGGTTGTCAGTTTTTGCGGGCATACAGCGCAAATATACCAAATACGATTGCGCCGCCGTCCATCAGACAGGCGCGAAAGCCGCAGGGAGTCCGCGGCATCAGGACTTATAGCAGTTCCCGAGTTGGTGTATGCCGAAGGAACTTGCTTGAGTGGTCTCTTCCTTAAGAAAAGCCCACCCTACGCAGCTCTCAAAAAGTCGACGTTAATTCGGGAGCTGCTCCAGTGTCTGCTCGCGAATGTGCGAGACCGGTTTCTTGACACGAATGAAAATCAGGGGTTATACAATTCGCGAGCAGCAGTATCAATCGCCCACACAGGATTCGGCGGTGGGAAAACGGTAGGCCACAACCTTAGGATTGTCGTATCCTCCCGGCAAAGACGTCACCTGAAAGAGAGCTTCGAATGGCACTACATTTGATCCCGGCGCGTGTCCGATGCTCTCAAGCAAGCGCTCCAGCAACTGCGGATCGGTTACGAGATCGCCCGCAGCCTGGGTTGCCTGCTGGTTCAGGCCCTCCAGCAGAACGGTAAGCCGATTGGTGCCGCACCCTTTAAGAAGCGCAACGACGCCATAGCTGACAAACTCCTTTTTTTCCGTTCGCTGAATAAACTGGCCGTCGGCCTTCTGCCCGTCTTGCATGGATGGAATCCCATACACCGCGGATTCATGCGGCAGAGGAGATCGATTCAGGAAAAACGGCGATCGTGTGCTTGGGTCCAGGTGAAGTTGAAAATTAAGATTCGGCTCGTAGACTTCAACCCAGGGATTGGAACGGCGGCTCCCGATCAAAACCAAATTCCCGCGATGCAAAAACTCCGCATTGACGCTCCTGGCGAATTGAGCGGTCACCTGACCGCCCAGTTCGGCTGATACTGCCTGGAGATGGAGGCTTGTATTGATGTCAGCAGGGCTGGTGGCACTCTGTGAAACAATTTCGAGCAGTTCATCATTGTTATTGCGGCTGTCGAGATACTTATGACTGAGGTAGTCGCCGAGGTTCAGATCTGTGTTGCTCAGCCGTTGCCACAGGGCAATGCTTGAATCTGCATATACCACTCTCAGTTCGCCGTTGGGCTTTGCGAAGAACTGCGTCCAAAAGTCCCGCACCGCGCGGGAGGAAGGTGTGACGACGACCTGGGACCGGTTCTTCCCGCCATATTTGGTATCCACGATGTAGCTTGAAACTGCCACGAGCACGACCGCCAACGCCGCCAGCCACCAAAATCGCGACTGACCGGTACGGTCCGCGCCTGAAGATACTGCGGCCTGCGGTGGTTCGGCTGCAGCGTCAGCCCATTGAGAATTTCGCGAGAAAAATTCCGGAGCATAGCCACCTTTGGGAATGGTGATGATCACCGGTTCATGGGCGCCTTCTGAGGCAAAGTACCTCGCCAAGCGACCTCTCAGCTCATGCGCGCGTACCCGCACAATGTTGTCTTTCGCAGGATCGTATTCCTGCTTTCGGCCCAGCACCTCCACTCCAATTGTCTGCTCTTTGAGTTGATCGGCCCTTCCCAGTTCTGCCTGGTCTGTGATGTAGAGGAGAAAGGCGCGCATCGCGGGCGCTCTCCGAAAATCCTCGCTCTCAAGGACTCTCTGTATCAGCTTCTGCTTTTGCTCCCTGGTAAGGGGGCCCGATCTGATTTGCTGTCCCGTTGATTGGGCAATTTCTGGCACAATTCGTCATTTTACCGTAAAATCCCGCGTTCCATAACAGGCAATCGAGGAATTGAGAGCGCGTGCCGGAACTTCGAAAAAAGAGGATTACCTGACGGCCCGATCACGCGAGACTCCAATTTACGGTTATTTACTTCGCTCTAGGGGATTTTTCGTTGACACCTGTTGCAGGCATATAGGAGCATTCGCACCGACTTAAATAAATCGCAATCGATCAGGAGGAGCGATTCATCCCCACTTCCCTTTGGTGAACATCCATAGGTGACCGGTCTCCAGAAGATCCAGGATCGCGGTTTTGCCGAAGCAATATGCCTGGAGGGCCGGTCGGAGGTACAGGTGTAGAGGTGCCAATTTCGGCGTGAATAGCGGTTGAGGATGTTTCTGACATCGGACGAGGAGAAATCCATGGCGCGAACAATTAAAAGATGGCTTTTTGTGCTCGTGATTGGCTGGCTGCTTCCCGTCGGTACCGCATTCGGTCAGGATTCAGTGACGCTGACCATCAATCCGGCGTACAGCGTAATGACGTCGGGGACTGCGATTCCGCTGGATTTTGCCGGGATCGGGTTTGAGACCGCAAGCGTGGTGTCTGGCGAGTTCGGGGTGAGCGGGAACTTTTTCAGCACGTCGAACACGAGCCTGCTCACCATTTTTCAGGACCTGGGCCTAAGAAACATTCGCGTGGGCGGCGGCACGGTGGATGGATGCAGTCGGTATACTCCTTCGTCCACCGATATCTCGAACCTGTTCGCCTTTGCGGCGTCGGCAAACCTGAAGGTGATTTATTCCCTGCCGCTCATCAATCCGTCGTCGTGCACGAACTCGAGTCTGGCGACCAGCGACGGCAACACCGCCCAATCGATCATGTCGAGCTACGCGGCCAACCTGCACAGCTTCGCGCTGGGCAATGAGCCGGACTGGCACTCGTATCACTCGCATTGCGACACCTCTTCCGCGAACTGCAGTTGCCCCTACCCGTCGGGCTGCTCGGTCACGGGGACGGGTGTGGATTCGATCAACGATCCGCTGATGTACGAGACTTTTGACCCGTGCTCGAATACCTCGGGGAGCAGTTGCACGTTCATCTCGGGGGATGGTTGGGAGCCGGGGACGGCGTTCACTTCGTACCTGAGCGATTGGGCCAGCTTTGCCAGTACGGTGACGAGTACGGTCACCAGCGGGACGCCGTTATTCTCCGGGCCGGACGAAGGCGACTATTCCGACGGCACGACCTATACCGGTGAAGTGGCCTCGTGCGACGACGACAACTTTTCCAATGCCACCTGGACGACCATGCTGTACACCTGCGAGAAGGCGTTGAACCCGTCGCAGTTCTCCCTGCCTACGCAGCACCTGTATGTGGGCGGCGGGCTGGGCAGCAGTCCTGACACCCTTACCTCCAGCGAAGCGCTGGAGAACATGCTGTCTGCGGTTTGGGTGACCGAGACTTCTCCGAGCTATGAGCCGTTCGGAACATCGGGGGAGTGCCGCGAGTATCCGGCAGGAAGCAGCGATTGCCCGTCGGGGTATGCACCGTACCCGTGGATGAAGACGCTGATTCCGGCGGGCACGCGGCTGACGGAGTCGAACGATTTCCTGGGCGGGTCGAATGGCGCGAGCAATGCCTTCGGGTCGGCGCTGTGGGCGCTCGATTATATGCAGTGGTGGGCGGCCAACGGCGCGGTGGGCGTGAACTTTCACAACAACCCGTGGATTTACACCGACACGGTTGTGCCCAGCAACGTGGAATGGAGCAGCAACGAGACCACGTGCGACGGAACATGCTCGACGACGATTGAGCTGAATCCCAAGGGATACGGGATAAAAATGTTCACCCTGGGTGGGCACGGGTACTCGATCACAGCGTCGCCGCAAACCGCTGATGGGTACATCGATTCCTATGCGGTGGGCAGCGGGCAGGATCTGTACGTGACGATCGTGAACCGGTCGAACTCCATCTACGGCAATGACGAGACGGCGGATGTGACGATCGACCTGACAACCGGCTCAGGCGCCTCGCTGCCGTTTGCCGCGGCGAGCGTGGCGTCGATCGCGCTGACGGATGTCACGGGCGGCGGCGAGGGCGATGTGAGCACGCAAAACTGGACTTCGACGACGGTAGGTGGAAACACGATTACCGGCAGCGGTCCGTGGTACGGCGAGTGGACGTCGCAAAGCGCCTTTACCGGCAGCGGCTACAGCGTGTCGGTACCGGCGTCTACGGCAGCTATATACCACTTCCGCGCGCCCAGCTACTATGCCGGCCCGATCCAGATTAACCAGGACGGCGCGCTGGAGATGTTTGCCACCAAGAGCAGTGTGGTGTACCACAACTACCAGCAGAAGGCGGACGAGCCGGCGAGTGCGCCGAGCGACTGGAATGCTTCAGGTTCGACGGCATGGCCTTCGCTGAGCGGTGTCACTCCCACGGGTGCGCCGGCGGTGATCAAAAACAACGACAACACACTGGAGATCTTCGTTCCCACGAGCGCGGATGTATTCCACAACTGGCAGGTCTCGCCCGGCGGCGGATGGAACGGATGGGTAGACATGGGCAGCGGCAGCAATGGCCTGACCGACATCCAGGTAGGAGCGGGCGCGGATGGCGCTCTTTCGGTGTTTGGGATCAACTCGAGCGGCGAGATGTATTCGAGCAGCCAAACCGGGCCGCGCGCCGGATGGTCATCGTGGGCCGAGCTGGGCGGCTCGCTAACCGGTGGCGTACAGGCAGGCTATGTCGTAACGCAAAACCTGAGCGGGCGCGTGGAGGTGTTTGTTGCTGACGGCAGCTCGAGCCCGCAGATCTGGCATTGCTGGCAGACGCAGTCGGGGCCGTTCAACTCGGCGTGGAACGCGCTGACGACGGGAGGGGCAACGGTGTCAAGCCCGCAGCTTGCCGTGGCGCGGAATCTGAGCGGCACCCTGGAAGTCTTCGGAATCGGCAGCGATGGTCACGTGTGGCACTCGGCGCAGGCATCCGCAGGTGCGGGCCCATGGAGCACGTGGAGCGAGTTGGAGAGCGGCACGCAGATTGCGATCCAGCCCGGCTTCGCAGTGGGTCAGAACGACTCGGGAGACCTCGTTGTCTATGGGGTGTCGGGAACGGGCAGCTCTGCCCAAGTGTACTATAACGCGCAGAGTTCGCCTGGTGGCAGCTACAGCAGCAGTTGGACGGAGATGGCAATGTCGGGCGGCGACTATGCTTCAAACGATCAGATCGTGGCGAGCAACACCGCCGACGGAAGAATGCAGATTTTCACGATCGGAAATAACGGCGATGTATTCACTAACTGGCAGACCGCTGCAGGAGGAAGCGGCAGCTGGAATGGTTGGTCGGATTTCGGCAGCGGCAGCAATGGGATGGCTTTTTAGTTTTCTTTCTTCATGTACAAAAATACCGGACCGGCTGAGGTTCTGAGATATGGTTCGGCTGATCGCCGCGGCCTCTGTTCCGCGGCTCAACCAATTTGGATCGCGCTCAAGGAGGCACGTGCAATGAATCGCAACAAAA
>JASHVE010000162.1 GCA_030039675.1 Acidobacteriaceae bacterium
CATAACTCGAGCAGCCGGTACTGTGCGTTTCGCAGCTCCTCCTCATCGCATGCGAGTGCCGCCATGGCCATCGGCAGTTCGTGCCCATTGGTGCCGATTGCCTCCAGATCGTGCTTATAAGCCAGGTACGCATTCGAAGTTCCAGCAAAATCTGTGCCGAGCGTATCGCGCAGTGCATTGACGACGTACTCATGCCACAGAAAGCTATGGCGCCGGCGCGTGCCGAAATCGCTGACGTTCAGGCAAGGGACACCACGCAGCCGCTCCATCTTCTCCCAGAGCCGTGCTTTGGCTCGCGCATACAGAATGTCGAGTTCCAGCTCACCTAAATGCTTCAGGCTGGCGCGTGTCTTCAATTCATCGATCTCTGAGAGAGCGAAGATCTCCCACATGGACGTTGCGGACCAGAGGCCATGGAACTCGAGATTCAATTGCCCATCCTGGACAGACAACTCGTAATCAGACAACCGGAAATCGCGCTCGAGCCATTCCAGAAAACCAGGCTCGAAGATTCCGCGGCGTCCAAAAAACGTGTTGCCGGCAAGCCAGATCAGCTCAGACCGCCTGAAGCGCAACTTGCGGGTGTGCTCTAACTGTTCGCGCAACTGCTCTACGCCAACCACTTCGCCGAGGCGGACCGCGGACGTCCGATTGATGAGTTTGAATGTTGCGTGCGTCTGCGGGAAGTTCTTCCAGATGAACTGGAGCATGAGCAGCTTGTAGAAATCGGTGTCGAGCAAGGAGCGCGTGATGGGGTCCAGCTCCCAGTTATGGTCGTGCGCGCGCCTGGCGAGATCGATAATCACGATGCCCTCACTTTACTTGAATGCCTCGCCCATCCGGAAGCTGCGAATACACCGGTGCATAATGCGGGATCAAAGTAGCAGACCGCCAGGGCAAATAGCCGGTATACTTGCACGCGGTCGAAAATCCGGTCCAGAAATCGACCTGAACGCTGTCCAAAGTTTGAATGGCAAGTCCTCACAGTTCACCTCCAAAAGTATCGATGCGCCAATGTGTGGATCGGAGGCAGGGAAGAGCAAAGACAACTTGAAAAATGGGGTCCTAATTCATGAATCGCCGCAATTTTCTAAGAGGAAGCGTTGCCTTGGCTGGTCATCAGCAACTGCTTCGCTCGATGGGAGCTCTTCCCAGTGAGGATCGACTCGCTATGTCACAGAAGTCTCCGCAGAATCTTCTGAGCACAACGTTCACCGAAGAGTTCCTCACGAGCAAGCTGCTGCCGGTGGATGCGTGGCATCCGTATTCCCGCTGGGGCGAGCGTAGCGGTTGGGACGCTGTGCCGGTTGACATCCGCTCCCGGATTATCGCGCAGGCTGAAGCCGACCAGAAGGCGGGATGGAGCGCCATCGTGGCGACGAGCTTTCTGGAATTCAAGCGGAACGGCAATCGGTCGCGCTATGAGGCGCAAAGCTTCGGGCGCCGCGATCACCTCAAGAGTCTGGTGCTGGCCGAATGCCTGGAAGGGAAGGGCCGCTTCATGGACGACATCGCAAATGGCGTATGGCTCATTTGCGAAGAGAGCTTCTGGGGTGCACCGGCGCACCTTTATATGCAGAAAGCTGGCCCCGGACTGCCTGATATTACTGACCCGGTGATCGAGTTGTTCGGTGCTGAGACCGTGCAGCTCCTGGCATGGACGAAATATCTGCTGGCCGAGCAGCTCGATGGAGTTTCGCCGTTGATCAACAAGCGCATCACGATAGAGGCCGAGCGCCGCATCTTGAAGCCCGCGCGCGAGCGCAACGACTTCTGGTGGATGGGCTTCGAGCCGAACAGGCGCACCGCTCGGCTGAACAACTGGACACCGTGGATCAATTCGAATCTGATGGTGGCCAATCTGATTCTCGAAGAAGATCCGAAGCTGCGCGTCATTGAAGCCACGCGCATTCTGAAGAGTCTTGATGCCTATCTGAATGAATACTGGCCGGACGCAGGCGAAGAAGAAGGCCCCGGCTACTTCAGTGCTTCGCCCATGTGTTATTTCGAAGCCGTGAGCATGATCGATGCGGCTACCGGCAAGTTGAGCAACATCCTGGCCAATCCATTCATCGATGCGATGGGCCGCTACATTCTCAATGCGCATATCTGCGACGACAATTACATTGATTACGGCGACGCCCATGTACATGCCGGTCCTGACGGCGATCTGCTCTATCGCTTTGGGAAGGCAGTTCACGACGGACAGCTTGCCGCATTCGGCGCTTATTACGCTGCTAAACGCGGTCTGACATCGACGCAGGAGGGCGACGAAGAACGCGGAGTCAGACTGCCCAGCATGTCGCGTGCACTGCCCGAGATTCTGGGAGCCGTGGAACTACGCGCCGCGCCCGCCAAGGATGTGCTGATCCGCGATTCGTACTATCCGGAGCTTGGACTCGTGACTGCGCGCGTGAAAGAGGACTCTGCGGACGGCATGTACTTTGCTGTGCTTGCCGCAAACAACGGGCGCAGTCACAGTCACAACGACACGGGGAGTTACATCCTGTATCAGGACGGTGAACCAGTGGCCATTGATGTGGGCGTTGAAGCGTATACGGCGAAGACCTTCAGCCCCGAGCGGTACACCATCTGGACAATGCAGTCGGCCTATCACAACCTGCCGACGATTGGCGGCGTAATGCAGCACAATGGCGTGGAGTTTAAGGCAACCGACCGCAAATACTCGACCGACGACAAGCGCGCTACCTATTCGTTCAACATCGCCGCGGCCTATCCGCAGGAGGCGGGCGTGAAGTCGTGGGTGCGTACCCTGACGCTCGACCGCGCACAGGATCGAATCACGGTCGAGGAGGATTTCGAGCTGGAGCGCGCCGTGCCTGTCACGCTTTCGATCATGACTCCCAGGGTTGCGACCATAGATGCTGCGGGAAGCATGACGCTGAAACTCAGCTCCGGCGAGGCGAGTGTCTCGCGGCTCAAGTTCGACGGCTCACGGATTGAGCCGAAGGTGGAGACCATCGAGCTTGCGGATGCCGGACTGCGTGCAAGCTGGGGGCCACAAGTCTACCGGATTCTGCTCAGCTCCAATCAACCAGTTGCGAGCGGAAAATGGTCGTACGAATTTACGCGGATAGTCTCCGCCTGAAGACTGGCATTATTCGGGCGCGACCTCGAACAGGCGAATTGGGCCGAAGAGTCCGGAAGGAATCGGCTGCAGGTTCTCCATATCTTGCGGCTCGAACCGCTTGCCATATTTTGCGTAAAGCGCACTGTAGTCGTGTGGCGGCTGGCCTGCGAGCAGGTTAATCGCAGTATTGTAGACACGCACTTCGATCTGATTCCTTCCTGTGTGCACGAAGGGGGAAATATCGAGGCGATAGGGTGGATGCCAGAGTGAGCCGGCCCGTTGTCCATTGACGTAGACGATCGCCGCTTCGCGGATGGGTGGATCAAGCAGCGCATGCATCCCGCTGGCGTAGACCGGACGGTTATCCGTGTTGGGTGTGCCGACGCCGAAGTCGAGAACAATACCTGAACCGTTAGCCGGTGCGCGGTCAATCGCGATGCTTCGCGTGTATTCGCCTTCGCCGGAGTAGTATTGCCGATCCGGTATCTGTGTCCACGATCCGAGGGCACTCAAGGGCTGACTCGACAATGCGTCCGCGAAGCGAATCTGCCAACCGCTGCTCAAGTCCGCGATCTCATGCTCGTGCGGTTGGGCGGCTGGATTTGTACTCGCCGGCGCGGTTCCGCCACGATCCGTGAGTACGAAGATGCGCGACTCGTAGGGGGCAAGGGTTAAGGGAACCCGTGCACCGCGGCCGTTGGAAGCGGCGAACAAGACGCGGCCCGAGTCGGGATCCCAGGCTTCAACGGATGGACGATCCGAGCGAAATTTGACCATTCCATCGATTGCTTTATTGCCGGTATTCACCAAGTAATAAATGTCGGCAGCTGCCAGCTTGCGGTGGATAAAACCAAGCCCATTCGTCTGGCCTGCGAAGTCTAGGTCCGGAGGCAATGCCTGATGGAGAGCATCGGCAAGCTGACTAACCGAATCGACGAAGACGCCGCGATGGCCATTCGCGCGAAAGAGTTTTCCTGAGAGCGCAGTCACTTGGGGCGATTCGTTCTGGTCCATCAATCCCGGCGCGAGGGTCGGCCACTCGCCAATGGCAATGACTTTGCCGTGTGCCGCATAAGCTTCTATCTTTTCGTAAGTAGAAAGTGGAATGCGCTTAGTGGGCGGTATGACCAGGATCGGGTAGGGAATTACGCCCAACTTATCGATCGTCGTGGCGTCGATGTAATCGATATTATAGCCAGCGTCAAGGATGGTTCCCATCAGTTCGGGAGTGATGCGCTTCCGCATTTCATCCGTTACCGATACGTGGTCTGGCGTAAATGCGGCCTGGGCGTCGTCTTCAGGCAGAAGAACGGCAATGTCGTTGGCCGGTTTGCCCTGGCGGAGCAGCCAGCTTACTCGCTGCAGATAACGCATCACGTCGGGCATGACAGGAAACCACGGATTATGCGCATTGAAGACCGCAGCTGCGTAGAAGGCCCAGCCCGGTTCGCCGACGGCAGGCGGTGAATAAGGAAATCCATGGCCGACGAACTGATTGATGCCCAGCAGGAACATGCGGTCGGCTTCGGCCTTCATATCCAGGGGCGTGGCGCGGAATGCGGGCGAGTGCAGCCACGTCCAGGTCTCAGCCGATGTGATGTTGCGTCCATAGAGATGGCTGGCAGATGTAGCCCACCGCGAGAACGAGAACGCGCGCCATTGCGGGCCTTCGCCTTCCGGCAGGTTAGGGACCGCTTCGTCGGCGAGAGTCACCGCGGGCTGGCCGTAGGTCTGCGAACGGAACAGCGTATGGTGAGCCTCGGCAAACTGAGTGAGAGGTGCAAGATAGTTTTCGCGAATCAGATCAGAGAGCGTTTGCCCCCAGTCATGGCGAACGGCTTCCGCCTCTGGCGTGCCGCCGGCAAGCAATTCGGGAAGATGAGGAATGAGGTCATAGCCGCGGCGCCGTTTGAATTCAGCCGGTAGGTTTGGGGTCCAGTCGGAGTCATAGACTTCGAGTGAATCGGAAAAGACCGAGTACGGCGGCTGGTTGCCGAAAGCTTCGAGCAACGGCGTCGCAACATCGGTCAAGTGCTCATCGATGGCGGCGCGGGAAAAATGATCGAGCACGTAGCCTTCAGCGCCGAAAGCCGCACGTTTCACCATCTGCCGGGTGTGGCTGGCGATGAAGTAGAGAGCCGTTGAGCCATTGGCTGTCGCGGGAACTGGACCGGCTGGATCGAAGCGCTTGGCGGTTGCCGGATCGAAGAAATTTTTGGTTCCCGAAACCAGGAATGCGGCGACTATGCTGTCACCTTCATCCAGCTTTGGAGGAACGGCTGCCGAGTTTTCAACCGGCACGGGAATTACTTTGAGCCGGCCCGCGGCCAATGCGAGCGTAGTCGCAGGTCCGCCGTATGGCCAGCCGCTGCCGAGAGTGATGCTTACGCGCAACCCCAGCGCATGAGCCCTCTGGTTGACGAAGCTCACGTCGTCGAGGAACTCGGGAGATAAGTAGCGGAAATTAACAATTCCTTGCGAAGGATCGTCGAGCACCAAGGGGTAAACTGGCTGGATCTCCACGCCGCCCATCCCGGCGCTGCGCATGGTTTCCAGTTCTTTTTCAAGCTCCGGCTTCACGACCGAAGGACCGAACCACCACCAGCGCATCATGGCCTTGGCATCGTCAGGAGCGTTCAGGAAGCCCTGGCGCAAATTGGCTGCTGGATTCTGGGCTGACAAGGTTGAGCAAAAAAACAGGCAAGCAACGGCAATAAAAAGGCGCGAATTCGTCACGCGAAGATTTATACACCGTTCCGGTTGCTATCGAAAACAATTTCTCATCTGAATTGTCGGCGTGCATTCGGATTCGCCGCGACAGGGAACTTGCAACAGCCGCTCAGTACGTCAGCTCGATCACGTTGATCGAGTAAGGCGCGAACCGCTGGTTGAAGTTGGGGCCGGAGATCGCAATCTGCTGCTCTGCTGGCACGACCGCACGCGGATTCGTGATGCTGTTGGTCGCGTTAGGCGTTTTGGCGCTGAGGGTCGTCAGCTTCGCACTATGCGCAACCTTGTCTCCGCCTTGGAGCCCAATGGCTAACGGCAGCGTCTCGGATGTTGCATTGACCAGCTTGATGAAGAGCTTGTGGTGTGCATCGTCCCGGGTCACCGACGTGTAGACGCGTGTAGCTGTGTTCGCCAAAGTTGCCTGAACCACCTCGGTGCCGAGATTCGAGGCGAACATCACCTGCGCCCAGTAGCTCGGCGAGCCGTAACTTGAGAGAGCATCGTAGCCGATCAGATCCGTTGCCCACTGCATGCCGCCAGGATTGACGTTGACGAAGAGCGGCGCATAGCTGGCCATGATGACGAGATCGCTATTGCGTTCGAGCCCCGTCATCCAGGCAGCATCGCCGAGCGCAGCTTCGAGGTTCGGTGTGGGATCACCTTCGCGCGTGGCCCACTCGCCTACGAAGATCTTCGGTCCCTCCCGGGGGTGATTATCGTAGTGGTGCGCCTGAGCAAAAGACTCAGCCGCGGGCATATAAAAATGCTCGTCGAGCACGTCGGCGGTTACACTCTTGACCGGCGTGGTGGCGATCAACTGCAGATCGGGATAGCGCTGTTTGATGGCCTTGAAGAACTGAGCAAACCTGCCGTCGTAGGAGCCGGACCGGTCGAACCAGTCCTCATTGCCGATCTCGACATAGTGCAGAGGAAAGGGTGCGGCGTGACCGTCTTTCACGCGCTCGGCGCCCCACTTCGTATCTGCGCTGCCTATAACATATTCGATTTCGTCCAGCGCATCCTGGACGTAGGGCTCGAGTGCCGGTCCAGGGTCCACGTGCTCTTGTGCGAGCGAGTATCCCGCATAGACTGCGAGCACTGGCTGGATCTTCAGGTCCTCGCACCACTCGAGAAACTCGAGCAGTCCCATGCCGTCAGACGAGCGGTAGCGCCAGGGGCTGGGATGTGTGGGCCGGTCGACCCACGGGCCGATGGTCTTCTTCCAATCGAAGCGCTCCGTGATGTGATCGCCTTCAAGATAGTTGCCGCCCGGAAGCCGCAGGAATTGCGGATGCATCGCGGCCAGCTTCTCCATGATGTCGATGCGGTTGCCGTGGGCGCGGTCGTGATAGGTGGGCGGAAAAAGCGAGATCAGGTTGAACCAGACGGTCGCCGGGCGCGGAACAGTGAGAATAAGGTGATTATTGATCGTCACCGGTACCTCACCCGTCCTTAGCGTGTAGGTGTACTCCTTCCACTCACCAGTCAGTCCCGTTACGGTTGTCTTCGCCGCCACAATGCCCGTCTGGTCGTTTTCGAGGCTCACGGTTACGGGAATCCCATCCGAATCGGTCTTTGCCCAGAACGATCCGCTGTACACGGTGCGTGGGCGGACGGCGATGCCCCAATAGCCGTCGTTCTCGACGCCTGCGGGCGCCGCTTCGGTGGCCGCTGGCACGCTCACCTTCAGGCTGCGCGTCAGTGCCGCGCTGGGGCCGGTAGATTCGTCGGCGGAGATATTCACCTGAGAGTTGCCCCGCGCCACCATCGTCCAGTGAAACAGGGCTCCAAAGCCGTGGCCGATGGCACGGTCGCGTACCAACTCCGCATAGAGACCGCCGTCGTAGGAGTAGTTGATCTCCTCGGTCATCAGGCCGTAAAGCATTGGGCTGACCTTCGTGGTGGGATGATTCACCTCGATTGTGAGGGAAGGCGCCTGCGCAACAACCGTCACAGACAACGCGAGAACACCAGCAAAGGCGGTAACTACGGTTCGCTTGTTCATGACGTGGCCATACTAACCCCATGCGCAGAAGTTGACAACAGGGAAAACGCTTTCTCAATCGAGAGCCACCGATGCGAGCTAAATATTAGACTCGTTTCTGAGCGCAGGCTGTTCGCGTTAGGCGATGCGTTCAATCGCCGCGGAGACCGCGCTCCGAAAGGCTTCTGGCAGTTCGGGCATAGCTCCCGGCTGCGAGGCAAGCCACGCACCCCACCGGTTCCCGGCTTCATTCAGAGTGGCAAGATTAGCTCCCCGCAGCAGGTAATGGGCCATCGCGGCTGTAAACGCATCCCCAGCCCCAATCGGGTCCGCGACCTTGGTGGGAAATCCCGGGTGCTCATGCCACTCTTCGCGCTTCACCAGCAGACTGCCGTGGCTCCCGCGCGTAATGGCCACCAGGTCCAGCGACGGAAATTCATCAAGCAGCCGCTCAGCACTGGAACGCAGAGCCTTTGCATCCAGGTGGCCACGCGGCGATTCTTCGCCCGGAGCCAGGCCGAGCAGATTCAACACCACCGGCGTTTCGGCCACGTTCATCTTCACCACCGTGGCCAACTCCAGAGACTCCTGCAACACTTCGCCGGAAAAAAACGGCGCACGCAGATTCACATCGAAGATGCGGATGCAACTTGCCGGCGTTTCCGCCGCGAAGGTCTGGATGGTTTGCCGAGATTCGGCAGCGCGCTGGGCCAAGGTGCCAAAGCAGATGACGTCTGCCCGCTCCGCCATTTTGACCCATTCGTCAGAAAGCTCCAGGAAATCCCAGGCGGCGGGCTGATGGATCGTGTACTCCGGCTCGCCGTGCACAAAGCTCACCGTCACACGGCCCGTCTCATGAGCCGGATCCACCTCCAGCAGACTGGTATCCACGGGCAGGGGATCGAGTCTGTTCACTGCCTGGCGGCCTAACTCATCGCGGCCAATGCGGCTGAGAATTGCCGCGTGATTGCCCAGCCGTCCAGCCATCACGGTGAAGTTGGCCGGTGCGCCTCCGAGGGTTAGCGATGGAGCCGGCGCATCGCCCGATGGCGCAGCACCTCCGTTGGCCACAATGTCCCACAGCAGCTCGCCGATGCCTAAGATCAAACGCGGTTCTCTCAATCGGGTTCTCCTACGTCCTTCCACGCTTGCCTGGAACTTCGATTGCCGGCTCATCCTGTCCAGCGGTAGATCGAGCAATCCTCCCAGGCCATTGCTGCATATTCGCCATCAGGCTGGCTGGTCAGAATCTTGCGGTCAGCCAGCGTGTCTGCCTGCGAACGTCTGACCTGCCCCTTGAAAAGCCGCACAAGGCGTGGATGCCGCTCCAGTATGCTCTCCTGCACATTGTTGACGTACAGAATGTCGAGTTGTGCGTTGCAGCGGGCGAGACCGCTGGCCCAGTTTCGTAACACGCGCCGCAGCACAGTTCCGCCAAATGGATTGAAGAGGAAGGCTACGCACGGTCCTGGGGGCAACTCGTACTCGGCGGCATCGCGGCAGATCATGCGCATCGGCGCTTGCGCCCGTCCCGCTGCGCGCCACAGCGCCAGATTCCGTCGGCCAATGCGCGCCAGTGTGGGGTGGAACTCCACGCCCACCACCGCACGAAACGGATATTCGGCCGCCAGCAGCAAGGCGCGCCCCATTCCGGCGCCCAGATCGATCAAGGTAAACTCGTCGATCGGAGCGACCGGCCTGCATCGGCGCCAGCGAACGATCATGCCTCGAAATATCGACGGAGCCACGGCGTAGTAGGCGGTGGCGTGGCGGCTATGTCTGTGTCCCTCGCTCAGATGCCGGCCCGCCACCAGGCCACTCGTGCGCACACCGAATTCCACGTCGAAGGGGTGCCGCACCAGCCCGTCCTTTACCGCGAGCCCTTTCAACATTCGCGGCTTCTTTTTCATTGCACTTGAACTCTGTTCGCCCTGTGTTACTTCGCGGGTGGTCACGTTTGAAACTTAACACAAGTGGGAGGGATCTTCCGTGAAACACAGCGATGCATGGTTGTTTCAGATCTGTCTAACGGCCCAATGTTCCATAAAAAGCATTGGTTCCGGAACGAAGATCGCGTCCGTAGGTGAACACGACGTTGACCCCGAGCGCTGAGAGTCTGGCTTCGACGCCGCCGTCGAAGAGCCACTGCGACGTAGTGAGTCCGCTGGTTGGCGCACCCATCCGGCCAATATCGAGCAGCGGACCGGCTTGGAGGGCGAAAAGGCCATTCGTGTAGATGCGGCGGTAGAAATCGGAATTCGCGAGAAAGTAATTGTCACCGAGAGGAGCGCTGCCTTTCTGGCGGTCGCGCGTGCCGATGTGTCCGCGAAGCCATAGATCGTTGTCGCGCTCTACGCCGAGCGTGAAGAGTTCGTCGAAGGGTGCGTTTCCGAAGGTTCGCCCCGCGCGCAGTTGCTCCTGGATCTCGTAGCGGTCGTCCGCGGCCTGAGGAAACCAATGTGCGAGGGCTGAGCCCTGCAGTTTGTCAAGGAACCGCGATGCACCCCCAGACGGAGTTGACCAGAGACGCCCCGCCTCCGAGCTTGCGCCAGTGATAAGAGAAAATCGCCTTTCTGGGACATCGAGAAGCTTGTAGCTGACCGAAGCGAGCTGTTTGAGCTCGTAGCCTGAGGTGGCGAGCGTGGGCGTTAACGCCGAGCCGTACGCAATGTGGCCAAACGCGCGGTGCGAGAGCTCAGCGCCAACAGACCATTTGAGCCGTCCGCTTGGAATCGCGGTGAACGAGCCGGCGAAGGTCTCGCGCCGCAAATTGAGAGATCCCAGCGGCGGCGCGACCCCAGTGAAGGAGCGCCGGATGGTCCAATTCTCATCGCGTTCATCCGCGGAAAGTGACCAGCGAAACTGCGGAAAGCTACGAACCGGCCCGGACAGGGAAAGCCATGCGCGGTACTTTTGCGAGTCCCATCGCAGGAGCGATTCGAAATTTATTGCTGAGCGATCGATGTTGAAGTAGCTGGGATAGATGGTTTCATATACCACGCCTCCGAATGTGGAGAGGAGTGCCTGCGTGCGGCTGCTGCCGAAATGGTCGCGTTCGACGGCGCGGAAATCGGCGTCAAAGTCCGGTCCGGAACCGTCATTCGTGCGCGCATTCAGAGCGATCGTGTAAGTAGGAAAGATGTTCAGCGCATCGAGGCGTGCCTCGGTAGCGAGAAAATCTGGCTGGTGCAAAACAGAAGCAGGCGCAAAGACAAAGGCCCGGTCCAGGAGCACACGGTGGACGCGAAGCTGCGGATCGAACTGCAATTCGGCGGCATAGGGTTTCTGGATGCGGTTCCAATACTTCAGCGCCGCTTCCACATTGCCCAGGAGAAAGTAGACGGTGCCGGCGAAGTTGTTCGCGTAGTCGTCTTTCGGATCGAGCTTGAGCGCGCGCCGCAGCCACGGGGCCGCTTCCGAATAGCGTTTCCGCTCAAATGCGATGCCGGCCAGTTCCACGTCAAAGCGCTGCTGCGCAGTTCCACGGCTCTGGCGGCGGCCCTCTAAGAGAGCCGCGCGCGCCTCTGCCAGGCGTTGAAGATGGGCCAGGGCCATACCGTACTCGAAGTCCGAATCGGCCGGCCGGCAAGGCGTGCTGGCAGCGAGATGCACCACTTCGGCCCAATTGTGTTGCGCGAAAGACTGATGAATACGGGAGACTTGCCGGGAGTCGGCGGGGCATTGCGCCCCAACTCCTGCAGCGAACGACAGACCGAGAAAAATTGCCAGGAATCTCAATGCGCCCGCGGCGTTGCTGGCAAAGCCAGCAGAACCCAGTTGTGCGTTGCGCTCCACTCTTTCTCGAATTCGGTACGCTCCTCGGTCAACAGTTTCCGCACGGCCGGATCGTTCATCATCACCAGCGCGCGGACAGGATCGATTCCATCGATCACTACATAGTGTAGTTGCGATTGACCCTGCGGCTTGAGAGCGGCGATCAGCGGCCGGCCCTTTTTCAGTTGCTGCTCCAGGTCGTCCCAGTTCCCACTGAACGCGACAGCCACGAATCCGTGCTGCCGCAGGTACTGCTCCATAGAGGACGCAGGAATCCCATGCTCCTTGGGCGAATACAACTGATGCTGGATCGCTTCGACATCGGCGCCGGGCACTGCACGGCCTCCAGGTTGGGCCGCCCAGTACTGCATCACCATGGCGATCGACGCAGCGCCGCATCCCTCGGGCGGCTGATGCACAAAGGGAACGTCGATCCACAGCGCGAGGTCCGATTCCGCAGATGCGGCCGCCGCGAACAGGAGGAACAGCAGGGCCGCTCGTGCGGCTGCACGGCAGGTGCGTTTGCGTCGGGAACGTGAAGTCTCAACGAACAATGGCGACCACGATAACGATAATGAGTGCGATGATGAGCAGCGCTGTGAGTCCGAAGCCAAGGACGCCGCCGGAGATCTTCTGCTGGACGTCGGCGGAGCGGGCTGCTAGGTTTGCCAACTCTTGATCAGACAGCGCAGGCACGGCGGTTCTCACCTGGACGGGATCGAAGTGGGCATCCTTCATCGCGCGTTCGGCGATCGGTGTGCGGAGCAGATTCGTGATCGTCCGGATATTCTGCTGCCTGGTCTGAGAGGCATTCTGTACCTGCTGTTCGAGAGACTGCAAGCTGACGAGGTGATCCTGTGAGGCCGCTTGCGCAAAGATATCCTGCGGAAATGCGAGCAGCATGGCCAGCGAGGCGGGGATGATACCCCGAAGAAGAATGATAGATAAGACAGAAGGTTTCATCCCGCGCTCCCGAAAAGCTTTCTGGCTAGGATGCTCGGCCGCAACGACCAGTTGCCCTTTCGGGTTCTTGCCTTACGCTCGGCCCGGAATGACTCCTCGGTGAGACGCGAAGCAAAAGAATATTGTAGCCTGATGAGTGCGAAAGTCGACTCACGCGTTATCTGGAAGGTTGGGGTAAGGCTATTGCCTAAATATCTTGTGACCGGCGCCGCCGGATTTATCGGCCGATCGATCGCTGCGGCGCTTTTGATTCGCGGCGGGCAGGTACGCGGCATCGACAATTTCATCACCGGCAAGCGAGCGAATCTTACCGGCCTTGAAGCAATGGAGTTCGTAGAGGGCGATCTGCGCAATCCCGAGGATTGCGCAAAGGCGTGCGCTGGCATCGAAGTGATTTTTCACGAGGCGGCGCTGGCCTCGGTGCCGCGTTCGGTGGCTGATCCCGTAGCTACCAATGAGTGCTGCGTGGACGCGACGCTGAACCTGCTCGTCGCAGCACGCGCCGCGGGCGTGCGCCGCATCGTCTATGCGGGTTCCTCGTCGGCCTATGGTGACACGCCCACACTGCCCAAGCATGAGGGAATGCTGCCCAGTCCAATGAGTCCCTACGCAGCGGCCAAACTGGCGGGCGAATATTACATGCGCGCCTTTACGCGAGTGTACGGACTGGAGACCGTGGCGCTGCGGTACTTCAACGTCTTCGGCCCCTATCAGGATCCCACATCGCACTATTCGGGCGTGCTGGCGATCTTTTGCCGCAAGATGCTTGCTGGAGAGCAGCCCACGATCTATGGCGATGGGGAACAGAGCCGCGACTTCACCTATATAGACAACGTAGTCCACGGCAATCTGCTGGCCGCTGCTGCGCCAGCGGAAAAGGTGTCGGGATGGGTGATGAATCTGGCCACGGGAACGCGCATTACGCTGAACAAGACCTTCGAAGTTCTCCGCGACTTGACAGGTTATCGGAGCGAACCGGCGTACGCGGCGCCGCGTGCGGGCGACATTCGCGATTCTCTCGCCGATATTCGCCTTGCCGGGGAGCTGCTCGGCTACCAGCCAAAGGTTGAGTTTCGTGAGGGGCTGCGCCGGACGGTGGAGTGGTATCGAGCCGGCGGCGCGTAGAGGCCCGGAATCCGTGTTGTTTTTTTCCCGCCAATTTTCCGGATTGTGATGTATAACACTTGAAACCAGCCTCATACCTACAAAAACTGTCTGGAAATCCCCCCTAGCATGGTTTTTTGCAGCCCGATGGTGGAGCAGGCTGCCAGAGGCTTTTGGGATCAGGGGGATCCGCAGTGCAGGACGGGCCTCAAACTCGGCAGGATGTGTCGCACGAACCCGATGTGCGTACGGAGCCGAGGGTCCGTTCCAATTATTCAAGTGTTTCTCTGCAATCGTTATGGGAGATTTTGATTCGCCATCGCCGGCTGGTGCTCGGCACAGAGGGCGGATTGCTTTTCCTGTGCCTGCTCTACTGCCTGATTGCGCCCAAAGAGTATGAGGCCAGCGCGAAGGTAGAGCTGCGCACCGCGCCGGTCTCGTCTCTCAGCCTCGATGCGGCAGAGCCACCCGAGTCCCCCTCCATTCTTTCAGCTCCGATGGCTCTGGAGACGCTGGCCGGCGTTTTGCGCAGCGATCAATTGGCGTGGCGCACGATCAAAGCGCTCAGGCTCTACCGTGCGACTGGCTTTCGCGGCGACTTTGCGAACCGGTTCCCGGATTTTCGCGCCGATGCGCCAGCGCCAGATGCTCAGGCCTGGCTGCTCGAACGATTCGCGCGGCGGCTTCACGTGCAAACGCTGCCGCGAACGCTGCTGGTGCAGGTCCGTTTTCGCTCGCCCGATCCGGCGCTTTCTGCAGCTGTGGTGAATGAGTTGATCCGCGCATACAGCGAGCAGGACAGCGAGTTGCAGATGACGGCGACGGAGCAGGCTTCCGGCTGGCTCGGCGCGCAGCTCAAAAACCTGAAAACGCGTGTGGACATTGACCAGCAGCGGCTGGCGGAGTTTGAGCGGAAGCACGGAATCATCAGGGCTGCGGATACGTTGACCGATGACCGGCTCGGCGAAGCCGAACACAGCTCTGCCCTGCTTGAAATCGATGAGCTGGGCCGGCAGCTGGCCACTGCGACGGCCGACCGCATTCTTGCCGAATCGGAGTACCGGGCAGCGATGAGGGGCGACCCCGAGCTGGTCCTCGCTTCCGATCCCCGACTGCAGGAAGCCACGAACGGATTTTCGACAGCGTTGCTGCAGCAGATTCGCGCGCGCCGCAGCGATCTTGAGCAGGAACGGGCGCAGCTTAGCGCGGAGTACGGGCCGAACTTTCCCCGCGTCGTCGAGATTGCCCGTCAATTGCAGGACCTCGACCGGCAGAAGCAGGCCGAGGATAAAAGGCTCGTCGAACGATTCCGCGGCCATGCGCAGACGGCCGCCGATCGCGAGCAGCTGGTGCGCAAGAGTCTCGAAGCGGCGACCGCCGAAGGTCTGCGGCTCGATCAGGCCGAGACCGAATATGCGGTGATGCGCCAGGAAGCGAATTCAAGCCATGAGCTTTACATGCGAGTCCTCGAAAAGATGGAAGAGGCGGGCCTGGCCGCGGGCATTCATAGTTCGAATATCGAGATAGTGGACTACGCGCGCCAGCCCGTGAAACCTGTCACTCCGGACCTGCCGCTTTATACGGCCATCACCTTCTTTGTAGGGCTCTGGCTGGCTATGGGAGGTGCGCTTATGCTGGAATCCTTCCATTCGCATCCGCCGCAGGTGGCGATGGTGCTGTTTGCTACCCTGGCCGCGACAACTTGGGGCCACGCCCAGGCGCCCACGCCAAGCACCTCTGGCTTGCCGACAGGCGTTGCGAGCTTCCCGCAGACGCCGGAGACGAGAAGCCAGCCGAATCCGAGAGAAGCTCCACTGGTTTGGAATCAGCCGGGCTCACCGGTCCCAAGCCAATCGGCAACTACGGGCCTGGCGCCTATGCCGGCGCCCATTGCTCCCGGTGACTGGCTCGACATCAGCGAATACCACACGCCGGAGTTCCATTCGGCGGTGCGCGTCTCTCCGGAGGGCGCTGTAACTCTGCCCATGGTGGGTGATGTGAAGATCAGCGGCATGGACGAACAAGCGGCCGCGCACGCGATTGAAGCGGCCCTAGCAGACAAAGGCATGCTGATCCATCCGCTGGTGTCGGTCGTAGTGATTTCGTATGCTGCGCAGGATGTGAGCGTGCTGGGCGAGGTGACGCGGCCGGGCGTTTATCTCTACGGCGTTCATCACCGGTTGCTCGATCTCATCGCGGTTGCCTCTGGCCTTTCACCGAATGCCGGGAGACTGGTGAACGTTTATCACCGGGACGATCCAAAGACGCCACACCCGGTATTGCTCGATCCGAGCGGCGCCGATGCCGGTTCCGATCACAATCCGGAACTCAGCCCTGGGGACACGGTGCAAGTGAGCCGCGCCGCGGTTGTGTACGTGGTGGGCGACGTGATCCGGCCGGGCGGATTTTCTTTCGACCCGGCGCAGAAGCTGACAGTCGTGCAGGCAGTTTCGCTTGCCTGGGGGCCGACGCAAAACGCCGCCGCCGGCAAGGCTGTGCTGATTCGCGAGCAAAAAGACGGGCGTACACTCACTGCGCTCAACCTGAAGCGCCTGCTGCATGGCCAGGACCCCGATCAGCCGGTTCGCGATGGCGACATCATCTACGTGCCCGACTCGTTCACCAAAAACCTAATGAACAGAACTCTGGAATCGGCGGTGCAATCGACCATCGGTGTCACCATCTATTCCGCACTCGTGTACTCGCAGAGGTATTAGCTATGCGCCGCGTCGCCCGGGTTCTGTTGCTGCTGTTCGCGTTCGCGATTCCCTGGGAGTACTCACTCGATCTCGGGGAGCCGCTGGGCAATGTCGCCCGCATTGTCGGACTTGTTCTGTTGCTCGCCGCGATTCCAGCCGTACTCCAGGCCGGCCGCGTGCGCACTCCAGGACCAATGCAGTGGCTGGTGCTGGCGTTCTTTCTTTGGTTCTGCTGCACATATTTCTGGACCATCGATCCCGACGCCACGCTGGCGAAGATGCGCGGTTATTTTCAGGAGATGATGGTCGTCTGGCTGGTTTGGGAGTTCGCGGAGAGCCCCACTGACTTGCGTGCACTGCTGGGCGCGTACATTGCCGGTTCCTGGGTGCTGGCTGTGCTGACAATCGAGAACTTCAGCTCGCTGCAGGCGGCTGCCGCGGAGCAGATGCGCTTTGTCGCCTACGGGCAGGACCCGAACGACGTGGCCCGCTTCCTCGATCTTGGATTGCCCTTCGCGGCGCTGCTACTGACGAGCGAATCGCGATGGCTCGCACGTCTGCTGGCATTGGGTTATTTCCCGCTGGGCCTGTTTGCCGTGCTGCTGACGGCATCGCGCGGAGGCTTCCTGGCCGCGCTCGCCGCGCTCTGCGGGTGTGCCGTTTTGCTGACGCGCGGACGAGGCAAAGCCGCGATGATCGTGTTGTTGCTGCTGCCCGTAATTGCCATTGCACTCTGGGTCGTTGTTCCGTCCACAGTCTTTGATCGCCTTGCCACGATCCCCGAGCAGTTGCAGGGCGGCGATCTAAATCAGCGGCTGAATATCTGGTCGGTAGGATGGCACGCT
Organism: Acidobacteriaceae bacterium; assembly: GCA_030039675.1. Lineage (GTDB taxonomy): Bacteria > Acidobacteriota > Terriglobia > Terriglobales > Acidobacteriaceae > Telmatobacter. The sequence continues at coordinate 17,191 of JASHVE010000162.1, forward strand.
TTTGCGCACGCGCCGCTTCTGGGCACGGGCGCGGGTACATTTGTCAGCGCAGCAGGTCTCGCGCCCTTTGACACAGCGCACAACACCGTCCTGTCCATTCTGGTGAGTGGGGGTCTTTGCGCGCTCTCTCTGGCCGTGGCAATTGTGGCGCTCGCGATACGTGGCGTATTCGCGACCCGCGGAACTCTTCGTATCGCGCTAGCCACAACGGTGCTGGTTTGGATGGTGAGTTCGCTGGCCGCTACAGTCGAGGAGAATCGCACAACCTGGCTGCTGCTGGCTTTGATTGCGCTTGCTGCGCGTTTCAGTGCGGAGGAGCCGGAAGAGCTCGGGGGCTGTTTCCTCGCTGTTGCTTCCGCGCGAATGCCGCATGGAATGGCGGAGCGGTACTTGTAACGGCAGGTTGAGTCTATATGTGGACAAAAGTAGAGACCGCCGCACCAGCAAGCGCCTCACGGGTGAATCGCAGCATTCTCCGAGCGGCAGCGTCGGTGAGTGCCACGGGGATTGTCGTCAAGGTAGCGGCGTCTTTGAAGGAGATCACCGTTGCCGGCGTCTACGGCCGCTCGGACGCAATGGACGCGTTTCTGGCCGCCTTACTCATTCCCGGCTTGCTCGTGAATCTGATCTCCGAATCGATGAATCAGGCTCTTGTGCCCACATTGATCCGGGTGAGGGAACAGGAGGGCCGCGAGCGTGCCCGTCAGCTTTTGTCGAATTCGATGATATGGGTGTGCATCCTGCTGATCGGCGCTTCTGCCGCGATGGCTCTCGCCGCTCACAGCATCTTTCCGTTGATTGCCTCGCATTTTCCGCCGACAAAGCTCGCCCTCTCGATCCGGCTCTTCTACGCGCTGCTGCCGATCGTGCTCCTCACAGGAGTTGCGACCAACTGTACCGGCGTCCTGAATACGATGGACCGTTTTGCGCTGCCGGCGCTGGCACCGGTGGCGATCTCGATCTCCATCATCGCCGGGGCGCTGCTGCTCGCGAGCCGGTGCGGCATCTGGGCCATGGTGTACTCCACGCTCGCCGGTTCGCTCCTGCACGCGGGCGTGATCACACGGATGATGAGTGTGCACGGTTATCCGTTCCGCCTGCGATGGTACGGCATGACGGAAGCAACGCGTACTGTAGGTCGGCAGTACGGGTCAGTGCTGCTAAGCGGTGTGGTGGCCTCCGGCGGGCTGCTCGTCGATCAATCCATGGCCGCCATGCTGCCGGCGGGCAGCGTCTCCGCGCTGGTGTACGCCAATCGCTTTGTGAGTGTAATGCTCACACTGCTCGGCGGCGCGATCTCGACTGCCATTGTGACCTATTTCTCGCGCATGGTGGCGCACAACGATTGGGCAGGCTGCCGCCAGACGTTGCGGCACTGGACTTGGCTCACCGCGTTGATCTCAGTGCCCATCGCGCTGCTGATGATTGCCGCCGCGCAGCCCCTCGTGCGGATTGCTTTCCAGCATGGTGCGTTTGGGCCTCGGGACACGGTTATCGTTGCGAAGGTCCTGGCTATGTACGCGATCCAGATCCCTTTTTTTGTCACCAGCCGCGTCTTTTACCGTTTCCTCATTGCGATGCTCCGCACCGATCTGGTGCTTTACTGCGGCCTGATCAATCTCGTTCTTGATGTGATTCTGAACATCGTCTTGATGCGCCGGTACGGCGTCGCAGGCATCGCGCTGGCCACGTCGCTTTGGACTGTAAGCACATTTTTCTTTTTAGGATATTGGGCGATGAAGCTGCTTAAGAAAGCTGAATCCAAGAACCGATGACTGTGATTAGAAGGAGAAAATTGATTCCGCAATCAGCACAATATCTGCTTCGTTTTGACGATCTCTGCCCAACCGTCTCGCGCGAACGATGGCAGCACTGCCGCTCGCTGATCGAGGAATTTCGTCTGCAGCCGATTCTTGCGATCATTCCTGACAATCAGGACCCGGAGTTGCAGGTCTCGCCGCCCAATCCGCAATTCTGGGATGAGATGCGGGCGATGCAAGCTGCGAAAGCGACGATCGGCCTGCACGGTTATCGTCATCTCTGCGCAAGTGGTAGCCGCAGCCTGGTGCCTTTGCAAGACGCTTCGGAATTTGCGGGCGTTCCCGTCGAGATTCAGCGCCTGTGGATCCACGAAGGCATGCGCATGCTGCGCGAACAGGGGCTCAACGCGAGCATATGGGTTGCCCCGCGCCATGGATTCGACGCAAACACGCTGCGAGTGTTGCGCGCAGAGGGAATAAAGCTTTTGTCCGATGGCCTTATTCCACGCCCATTCCTGCGGGACGGACTTATCTGGATTCCGCAACAGCTTTGGGCTCCTGTGGAGAAGCCAAGCGGACTGTGGACGATCTGTGTGCATCCGAATGCGGCCAGCGACGCGCAGATTGCAGATCTGCGCGTCTTTCTGCGCAGCCACGTGCAACAAATCACTTCGGTGGATCGCGCCCTGGCGGATGCGCTTCCGAATGAACCGAGCATCGTCGAGAGGATCGATGAGACGTTGGCGTCCTGGCGTATCCGTACAGCACGGGCTAAGAAGCGTCTTCAGGGGAGCGTGCGGAAACACGTTGCGTATCAGACGTCCTAGTACGCCGAAATGCGGATTTGCGCGATTTCTTGCGGAGCAGGTCCAGGTAAAGCTCTTCACAGCTGTCGAGCGTCGCCGCGAGGCTGAACT
>JASHVE010000163.1 GCA_030039675.1 Acidobacteriaceae bacterium
AACGGCAGCCACCAGCTCCAGTTGCCGCGCTTGATGTCTTCGAAGGTTTTCGCAGGCGCGGTAAAGGTATTCGCGACCCGCTGCCATTGTGAGAGGCCGGCCGCCGTTCCGGCCGCGTCCTGTACATCAAGCTCGCTCATGCTCTTGTCCCCCGCCCGCGTGGCAAGATGAGGCATGCATCCTCGCAGAAGGCCAACTCGCCCTCCGCAGGCCGAGTGACCCCCCAGAACGACCCCTCCCAAGTGAGATCATCAGGACCCGTTGCAGGATGCACTGTATCCGCTCGCGATTGTACGCTTACCCCCACTGAGGGAACAGTCAAATTTTCAATTTTCGCTGGTTGCTTCAGCCATGTGGTAAACACGCCAGGCCGAACTCTGCGCGGCCGCTTCTACTGCCCCTGCGCTCCGTCACCGGCTGTGTCCGGTTCGCTCTGCGGCTCTTTTGCTTGTGCGGGGCGATGCACGGCGCGCGGCGCATAGCTCTTGTATACGGTGATGTGGAAACACGCCTGGCGGAATTCCTCTTCCACGTCGATCTTGCCCTCGGCTTCAAGCGCGGCCAGCCGGTTGCGCATCCAGCCTATCTCTTCCCGGGTCAGTCCGCCTTTCGCGATGTCGACTGTGGCGCCGGTCATGTGAGGGCTCACCACATCGCCCTCAGCCGGAGCGGCATTGCCGTTGATACGCATCAGACGTCTTTGATACGTCTCGGGCCGCACCGCGGAACTCACCTCGAGAGGCCGGTGGAAGACAGCGTCATGCGCAGCGGCCAGATCGCGCAGGAAGCGCGCAGTCCAGGGCCGACAATAGCGATGGTTCGGCGGCAGCTCGGAATTCACCGTCAAAGCCGCCGACGCGGGAACGGGAACGAGCAGGCCGTCCGCGATGCGCGCGGCCAGGTCGTCCTCGTCCTCAATGCGCTCCAAGCCATCGGCGGTTAGCCGCTCGTTCTGCCGCTCCAGCGATTCAAGAGAACCACGCAGCGGAGGGGGCATGGCGCCGTGGGGTATGTAAAGCGAAGCGTCTTCGGTGTCCGCGCCTGCCGGCGGTGCAAGGTCTTCGGTGGTTTCGTCTTCCGCGGCTGGCTGGGTGGGGCGCGGCGCCGATATCGCCGAAGCGCCATCTGCCTGTGGCGGGGAATCTTCCTGACGCGATGCTGCTGCATCACCGGCTGCTGGCTGGGATAGGAGCACCGAGGGAGCGCCAGTATCCGTCACTACCCGAGATGCCGAAACCGGCTCATGCAGTACGGCGTGCACAGCCTGAACTCGACGGAAGCGGGACCGCTCTGTATAGCGTGCGCGCCGCAAACCCTCCGGGTTGCCGCGTGCGTGCGTGGAGACCGCCCGCTGCGCCATCTCGCGGCGAATCTTCAGCCCGGCCGCAAGACCTACCTCATCCGGCGAAGGGCGATGTGCGCTCTCGGAAGAAGTTCGGGCATTTGTCTGCCGATGGAGTGTTTTGGGGGAGTGTTCAGATGCCGCCCGGGGATGGAAGTGGTGCACAGCTTTCCTGTGGGTCTTCGTAGCGGAAGCCTCCGCACCATACGCTGAAACCGCCGCGAGGGCAGCCAGCGCGAAAACGAGAGTTACAGCCCGGCACATGGGGAAAGGTGCGGACAATCGAGAGCCTCTTCAGTGTAATCGACCCGCCAAGGGTTCCGGCGTGCCTATCCGGATGCGGACGCGTCTGATAATTAGACCCGGCCAGTAGGCAAAAGTGTTGGCCAGGTGCCCGATGAGCACGTTATTTGCTCGCTTTGGCCTTCTCCAGCATGTAGGTTACCGCGGCCTCCAGCTCGACCGGTGTGACGTCTTCCACCACTCCCGCGTCGCCAATTCCCAGCGGAAGCACGAACCGCCGAACACCGCCTATGTTCTTCTTATCGCTGCCTGTTGCGGCCACAATCTTCTTGGCGCGCAGTTTCAGCGCCGGCAGAGGGCCGTAGCGGTAGATCAGGCTTTCGAGCCGGTCCAACTGGCTGGTGGTTATGGTCCCGCGCCGGTGTCCGAGTGAGAGCGCAGCCACCATGCCCCACGCAACGGCCTCGCCATGCAGCATGGCCTTGTAGCGGGTTACGGTTTCCAGGGCATGGCCTACAGTGTGGCCAAAGTTAAGAATCATGCGCAGGCCGCTTTCGCGCTCGTCCTTGTTCACCACCCCGGCCTTCATCCGGATCGACGCGGCGATCACCTTCTCCAGGGCCTTCGAATCACGCCCCAGAATTGCCTCCGCCTGCTCTTCCATGTAGCGCAGCAGGGCGCGGTCGCGGATGATGCCCGCCTTGATGCTCTCCATTAGCCCAGCGCGAAGTTCACGGTCAGGCAGTGTGTCGAGAACACCCACGTCGGCAAACACCGCGCGAGGATGATGGAAGTTGCCCACCAGGTTTTTGCCTTCGGGCAGATTTACACCCACCTTGCCCCCGACGCTCGAGTCCACCTGCGCCAGGAACGTGGTGGGTACCTGGACGTAGGGAATTCCGCGCATGAAGATGCCGGCGACAAAACCGCCGACATCGCCCACAATGCCGCCGCCAAAGGCAATCAGCAGTGAGCCGCGGTCACCGCCTGCGCGGGTCATCTCGCGCGTCAGGCGCTCCACGCTGGCCATGGTCTTGTGCTGCTCGCCGGGCGCGAGAAACAACGGAATCGGCGGCTCGGAAAACGAGCGCAGGAACAGGGTGCTCCAGCTGTCCCAGATTTCGGGAGAGGTGACAACAAAGACCCGCCGCGGCAGGCGGCCAACCGATTTTTCTATGCGTTGGGCAAGCGTCTCCAGCAGGCCGCTGCCCGCGAAGACGTTGTATTTTGCAGAAGGTGTATCGACGCGGATGATTTGCACAGTGCATTCATCGTAAATCGCCCACTGCCGCCGGGATCAAACTCAACTGACTACGGCCCCTGCCGGCAGGGAACCTCGTGCATTTCCTCGTTAACGACCTCGTAGTCCGCCGGCGGCTGAAAGACAGAGGGATCAGGCTCGCTCTGGTCCAGGCTCACCAACTCGCGGGTCGTCTTACCCGTCCGCGGGTCATCCGAAATCTGGCGGATGGTAATTTCAAGACTCGGAGCGGTCCAGATTTCCAGCGTACTCACTAAGGGTCTGTCATTCCCGATACGGCCAACAGGAGTAGTCCTCGTCGTACGATAGCCGTGCACTTCGACACCCATGATGGTGTCGATGCCCAGATCCTCGCGCACCGGCCGAATTCGAGCGGGATTGGATGCCGGGGGCGTAGTGGAGAGCACCGCGCCAGCAATACCTCCTGAGCCTATGCCGCCCCCTCCTGACTGAGGTGCAGGCGCGGGTGGCGGCGGTGGTATGGGGCCAATTCTCATCGTAGAGTCCGACGAGGCGGTTGACCAGCAAGTACCCCTCGGGCGATCTGCCGGTATTTTGATCACGCGTGCCTGCTTCGTTTGCGAGTTCCAATTGCTCTGCAGATGATCGACTTCATCATTCACGCGGACAAACGTCACCTGGGGTTGGTCCGGCGTGGCAGGAATATGCGTGGTAGCCGTCATGGTGCGGCCTTGCGAGTCGCGCGCCATCACCTGCTTCGTCTCGCGCGTGACGGTCGTGCCGTTGGCCAGCATCTGTACCTGCGTAGTTTTGAACTCTGCGGTGTACGGCTGCCCCGGCGCTGCCTGTGTGTGGACCAGCTGCACGCATGCAGGCAACGCCAGCAGAAGAACGAAGACCGATCGCACCCTGCAATCCAGATTGTTCATCGCGGATCTCCCCGTTGGAGGCAATGGTCAGATTTTGATCGGGAAGTAAGTTGAAGGAATCTTGTGCCGGCACATCTTCCTCGACGGCCCTGCGTACAAGCCATGCTCGGCCCTGCGAATCGAGCAGCGTACAGGCCGCCCCCTGGATCTTCGGCAAACTTGGCGGAATTATTGCCGCTGAGGACAGATTTGGTCAACTGCTTTCTTTCGCCGTTGGGTGACAAGCCGGGAACCTGCCGTCATCCGGGTTGCGGTGATAGCCTCAACATTGGATGGATACGGGCTCAGAGGTCGATTTTCTGGTTATAGGCGCCGGCGTAGCCGGTCTGCGAGCTGCCGCTGAACTGGCCAATCACGGCGATGTTCTGGTGGTCACCAAAGAGTCTGTGGGCGAGTCGAATACGCACTACGCCCAGGGCGGCATCGCCGTGGCGATGGAGGGTGAGCAGGACATCGCCCTGCATCTCGAAGACACCGTAAATGCCGGAGATGGCATTGTTTACCGGCCAGCCGCAGAAGTGCTGGCGGCTGAAGGACCGCTCAGGGTAGCCGAGCTGATCGAATGGGGCGCCCGCTTCGACCGGGCGGACGGAAGGCTGCTCCGGACCCGCGAAGGCGCGCACTCGCTGGCGCGCATCCTGCATGCCAACGGCGATGCGACGGGAGCAGAGATCAGCCGCTCGCTCACCGCATTTGCCCGGGTGCACGGGCGGGTCCGGTTTGCGGAATGGACCCGGGTCACCGAACTGCTCGTCACTGACCACCGAGTGATTGGCGTCGAGCTGGCGGAGGCCTGCCCGGCCGGAAAGGATTGCAATCCCTGGAGAGCCAGTGCGCGGGCGGTGCTCGTAGCGTCGGGCGGCGCGGGGCAGGTGTACTCCGATACCACCAATCCCGCCGTGGCCACCGGCGACGGCATCGCCCTGGCGGCACAGGCCGGCGCGGAGCTGGCCGACATGGAGTTTTACCAGTTTCACCCCACGGCGCTTTCGCTCCCCGGCGCTCCACGCTTCCTGCTCTCGGAGGCGTTGCGCGGTGAGGGCGCCTATCTGCGCAACGATCGAGGCGAACGCTTCATGGAGCGCTACCACCCGCTGCTCGAACTGGCGCCCCGTGACGTGGTGGCGCGTGCCATCGCGCGCGAAGGCATGGATACCGCGGGCGGGACGCGGGCGGTGTATCTGGATATGCGCCACGTGCGGAATCTGAATCTCCGCGAGCGGTTTCCGGGCATCAGCGCGTTTCTGGCCCGCTACGGCCTCGCGCTCGCATACGACCTGATCCCTGTGCGGCCTGCTGCGCACTACCTGATGGGAGGCATCCGCACCGATCTGGCAGGGCGAACCAGTGTCGACGGCCTGTATGCGGCGGGTGAAGCGGCATGTACCGGCGTTCACGGCGCCAACCGGCTGGCATCAAATTCTCTGCTTGAGGGGCTGGTCTTCGGCGCACGTGCCGCGCAGGCCATGCTTTCCGACAGCCGTCCGCTGGTCCGTGTCGACGACGGTGCCGAAGCACGGAAGCCGCTGTCGCCACAGGAAGAGCAGCATATTGAGACCACAATCGCGAAACTTCAGGACACGATGTGGGCTCATGCTGGGTTACTGCGCGAGGAGCGCACGCTCCGCGAAGGCTTCGCAGCACAGGCGGAGTGTGAAGCGGAGTTCGCCGCGCTCAGCAGCCAGGGTAAGGCAAGCCGGCGGCTGACTGAGGGGCAGGCTTTGAGCCGCGTCGGCCATGCCATTCTTCGCGCTGCGGTGGCGCGAACTGAGAGCCGCGGTGCGCATTTCCGCAAAGACTACCCGCAGCGCGACGACCAGGAGTTCTGCAAGCACTCGATTCTGCAGCGGGACGGTGGCGTTGTGTTTGAGGCGTGGTAGAACGGCCAGCCGGGACCCCCGCCTAAAGTTATCCGCCACTATTGCCCTGCAAAAGCGTCTAATTCAATGAGGTACGCTGTTCTATCCCCAATCCCCATGGTGACAGATTGCGGACAATAGAGGTTTTGTATTCCTGGGGTAAGGTTCTGCGGGGCCATACTCCCATGCTTTCGATAGAAGTCACACGGGAGTGCCCGCTGCGCTGCCCCGGTTGCTACGCCTACGGCGAAAATCACCTGGGTGGCGAAGTCACGCTGCGCGAGTTGAGCGACAAGCGCGGCGATGAGTTGGTGCGCGGAGTGCTCGCGCTGGTGGATCGCCACAAACCGCTGCATGTGACGCTGGTGGGCGGCGAACCCATGGTGCGCCATCGCGAGTTGAGCCGTATCCTGCCGGAACTCGGCAAGCGCGGCGTCTACTCCATGGTCGTGACCAGCGGCATCATCCCCATTCCGATGGAGTGGATGGCGCTGCCCAAATTCCGCGCGGCCATCTCTATCGACGGCCTTCCCGAGCACCACGATGTCCGCCGCCATCCAGCCACCTACGAGCGCATCCTCACCAATCTCAAAGACCGGCAGGTGAATGTGCACTGGACGATCACGGCTCAGATGCTGCAACGCGAGGACTACCTGGAAGAATATGCGCGCTTCTGGAATGCGCGTCCCGAGGTATGCCATATCTGGGTGAGTATCTACACTCCTCAGCGCGGTGAGCAAAGCGCCGAACGGCTGAGTGCCGAACAGCGCCAGCGAGTGGCGCAGGAACTCCCCCGGCTAAGTTCGCTCTATCCCAAGCTCCTGGCACCGAAAGGGTATGCGCAGGCTCTGCTCCATCCGCCGTCTTCGCCCGAGAATTGCACCTTCTCGCGCCTTTCAAAAAATTACTCGGCTGACCTGAAGACTCATGTAGAGCCCTGCGTCTTCGGCGGGGATCCTGACTGCTCGCAGTGCGGCTGCTCGGCAAGTGCGGCGGCGCACTGGGTAACCGAGATCAAGCTTGCAGGCCCGTTAAAGGCGAGACACGTGCTGGGCGGATCGATGCGGGTCGGCAGCGCCATGGCGCGAATGCAGCGTGTGGCAATTCCGGCGTGGCGCCAGCGCGAGCAGGTGGCTCCGGCAGAGGAGCAAGAGCTGGTGCAGATCTTGACGGACTAACACAGTGGGCTACTCCCGCGCCCCAATTCCCTTCTCTTTGGGTTTCACCACCGACGAAACCACCGCGCAGACGGCCAGGATCAGCCCGATCACTGCGAGCGACAACAGGATTGGAATTTCGATCCAGCGGGAAGCGATCATCTTGAGCGCCATAAACGCAAGCAGCGCGCCCAGACCGTAGTGGAGATAGCGGAAGCGGTCGAGCATGGCTGCAACCGCCAGATAGAGCGAGCGCAGCCCCAGAATGGCCGCGACATTGGACGTATAGGCCACAAAGGAGTTGTGGGTAACCGCCAGAACTGCGGGAATCGAATCAGTGGCGAAGAGCAGGTCTGTCACTTCCACAGCCAGGATCACCGGCAACAGCGACCCTTTGGCTGGCTGCAGGCGCCGGATCCACTCGGGAATCGCCGCGCGCGCCGATTCGCCGCGCAGCAGCCGCCACGCCGCATACAGCAGAAACAGGCCGAAGACCCAGTTGACCCAATCGAAGTGCTGTAGCAGCGTGACGCCGGTCGAGATAAAAATCGCCCGCAACACGATTGCACCCCAGATGCCCCAAACCAGGGCCGAGTGCTGACGCCTGGGAGTGATCTGAAAACCTCGAAAGAGCACGAGAAAGACGAACAGGTTATCCACGCTGAGTGAGGCTTCGATGGCGTATCCGCCCACAAACTCGAGCGCCAGCTGCCGACCGCGCGTCACCGCGATCCAAATGGCAAACCCGGCCGCGGCGAGTGCGAAAAGCGCCGTCCCGAGCCAGGCCAGCAGTTGCGAGTGCCAGCAGACCGTCCCTGGCGAAGTGTCCTGGTCGCGGAAGGCCCGGGGAAGCAGAGAGTCGGCCAGCAGCAGTATTGCAACGACCGCGTGAAAGCCTATCCACCAGACCCAGGAGGCGCCTGCAATCATACGTGGATGCTACAGCACAGCGGCACGGTCCAGTTGCACGGCAGAAGACCCATTCGCTTTTAGTACGCGACTTATTCAGTGCAAACCGCATCTGCTAGTTAAGACGGCGGGAGGTGGAGGCGTGGGCGAACTCATGACACGGCTCAAGACCGGGGCCAAGAGGCCGCGTGTTGTGATCGTGGGCGGAGGCTTCGCCGGCATCCATGCGGCCCAGGCTTTGGCCGACCTTGACGTGGATGCAACGGTGGTAGACCGGCGCAACCATCATCTCTTTCAGCCGCTGCTTTACCAGGTCGCACTTGCCGTGCTTTCACCGGCCGATATCGCCGAACCCATCCGCTCGATCCTGCGGCACCAGTCGAACGCAGAGGTGTTGATGGACGAGGTGGTCGGCATCGACGTGAATGCCCGCTACGTCACGCTAGCCAGCGGCGCGCAGGTCGCTTACGACTATCTGGCTCTTGCCACCGGCGCCAGCCACTCCTACTTCGGCCACAACGACTGGGCGCCGTTCGCGCCTGGGCTCAAGACCATTGAAGACGCCATCGAGATCCGCCGCCGGGTGCTTTTGGCCTTCGAACTGGCTGAGCGGCATAAGGTGGAGCACGGCTGGCATCCGCCGCTAAACTTCGTCGTCATCGGCGCCGGCCCGACCGGCGTAGAGCTGGCCGGCGCCATTTGTGACATCGCCCAGCTTTACATGCGCCATGACTTCCGCCATATCGACCCCACGAAGGCTCGCGTCCTGTTGCTCGACGGCGGCCCGCGTGTGCTGGCAGCGTATCCTGAGGATCTTTCCGCCAAGGCAGAGGAAACGTTGAAGAGGCTGGGCGTTGAGGTTCACACCGGCATGGCTGTGAGCGGGGTGGGTCCCGGGTGGGTGGAAGCCAATGGTCAGAGGATTGAATCGGCCGTGACGCTGTGGGCCGCGGGCGTGCTGGCCTCGGCGCTGGGCAAGATGCTGGGCGCACCAGTCGACAAGCGCGGCTGCGTCCTCGTGGATGACCGGTTGAATCCACCCGGCTTGCCGGAGGTTTTCGTGCTCGGCGACCTGGCGCATTTCGAACAGGACGGCCGTCAGGTTCCCGGGGTGGCGCAGCCGGCCATGCAGATGGGTGACCACGTAGCGAAGATGATTGCCGCCGATCTGGATGGCAAGACGCGGCCAGCCTTTCGCTACTTCGACAAGGGCGATATGGCCACCATCGGCCGCACGGATGCTGTCGCCGATGTGAAGTGGCCTTTCAAGGCTCACATGAGCGGCATGCCGGCGTGGGTTACGTGGCTCACCGTGCACATCTTCTTCCTCATCGGCTTCCGGAATCGCGTCTCCGTCTTCATGGCCTGGATCTGGACCTACTTCACCTTTACGCGCAGCGCCCGCCTGATTACCGGCGACCAGAACCTGCCCGGATGGCGCGAGGAAGTTGCTGCAGGACCGCACGGAGGCGCCGCAAGAGAAGAAGAGGTTGCCCGGTCAGTCGAGTAAACTGGAGACGAGATGCTCGACTTGGGATTTGTCCGGGGAAACCTGGAGTTTGTGGAGGAAAAACTGCGTGCACGGGGAGCCGATCCGGCGGCTTTGCTCGGCGATTTTCGCGCTCTTGACCAGAGCCGGCGCCAGGCCATTACCCATGCCGAGCAGTTGAAGGCACGCCGCAATGAGCTCAGCCAGCAGGTAGGCGCGCTGAAAAAATCCGGGCAGGATGCTACGGCGGTAATGGAGGAGACCCGGGCGCTCAAGGACAAGCTGGACGAGCTGGACCGGAGCGCCGCCTCGTTCGACGAGCAACTGCGCTTTGCGCTGGCGAGCATTCCCAATGTCACGCGGAACGAGGTTCCCACAGGCAGCAGCGAAGCCGATAATGTCGTGGTGAAAACCTGGGGCGACAAGCGAAGCTTCGATTTCCAGCCCAAACCGCACTGGGAGATCGGCGAATCCCTGGGCATCCTGGACCTGGAGCGGGCAGCCAAGCTGAGCGGGGCGCGGTTCGCCGTATATATGGGGGCGGGCGCCCGGCTGGAGCGGGCGCTGATCGGCTTCATGCTCGACATGCACACGCAAGAGCATGGATATAAAGAGGTTCTTCCGCCGTTCATGGTCAACAGCAAATCGCTGTTCGGGACTGGCCAGTTGCCCAAATTTGCCGAGGACCTGTTCCGCTGCTCGGATGCGGACGCTGATAGCGCAGCCCGCGGCGAGTTCAAAGACAGCGACCACTGGCTGATCCCCACAGCCGAGGTTCCGGTAACAAATCTCTACCGGGACGAGGTTCTCGACGAGGCGAGGTTGCCGATTTCGCTCACGGCGTATACTCCCTGTTTCCGGGCCGAAGCCGGCGCAGCAGGAAAAGACACGCGCGGTATCATCCGGCAGCATCAATTCCAGAAGGTGGAGCTGGTGAAGTTTACGCGACCGGAAGAATCCGATGCCGAGCACGAGCGGCTCACCCGCGACGCCGAAGAGATTCTGGAGGTCCTGAAATTACCGTATCGCCGCGTTTTACTGTGCACCGGCGACACAGGATTTTCGTCTGCAAAAACGTATGATCTGGAGGTCTGGCTGCCGGGGCAGCAGCTTTACCGGGAGATTTCGTCCTGCTCGAACTTCGAGGCCTTCCAGGCGCGGCGCGCGAGTATCCGTTACCGGCCTTCCGCAGGCCTGCAAGGCGGGTCTAAGGCGAGGCTCGAGTTTGTGCATACGCTGAACGGCAGCGGGCTGGCCGTGGGCCGCACCTGGCTGGCAATTCTTGAGAACTACCAGCAGGCCGACGGAAGCGTGCTCATTCCGGAAGCGCTCAAACCCTATATGGGCGGGCTGGACCGGATTGCGAAGGAGTCTTGATGGAACCACAAAGCGCAGCCATGCCAGCGTCGCAACCGGAAAGACATGCCGAAAAGCAGGGCATCGGGGATCCGGGCATCGGGCCGATCCTGAGGAGTTACTTCTACTGGAGGTACTCGCGCGGCAGCATCCAGTACGACGTGATGGTCACGCTGATTCTGCTGTTCATCTTCGTCACGCCACATCTGTGGAACTTCGGGGACAAGCCATCGTCGCTGCCTGCACCATCGCATCCGATTATGATCAGCGCGAACGGCGCGCACGGGGTCATCATCACCGTGCAGGCTTCGGATGTGGACGTACCCGCGGGTGCATCGGACCGGCAGGTAAAAAAGGCTCTGCGCGAGGCCATTGAGCCGGTCGCCGGTGACGCAGTGTTCGTCGAGCACTGGGAGACGGTCACCGACGCCAAAGGAATTCTGGCTTGGAAGATCTGGGCGCAAAAATAAAGCGGCGCGACAGGCCGGATTTTTCCGGGTCATGCTGAGCCGAGGCGCATCAAAAAGATAAGGTTACGTATGCACCCAAAAAGACTGCTTGTTTTTGCTGCTGCCTTGGGGCTCACCCTGCTTTCGGCGCGGGCGTCATTCGCAGCCGACGATCTGAACTCGGTGCTAAGCAGGCTCGATGCCTCCGCAGCCAAATTCCACACCACCTCAGCCGACTTCGAAGCCGACGCTACACAGACTGATCCCGTGCCCGACACCGATGTGTTAAAGGGCGTGGAGTACTACCAGCGCAACGACTCAACCTTCCAGATGGGCGTCCACATCGCCACCGACAATGACCAGCCGGCGCCCAAGGTGGTCGTGTGCTGTGCGAATGGCTCTATCCAGCTCTATGAAAAGTTACTCAACCAGGTAACCACGCTCAGCAAGCTCAGCCAATATCAGGATTGGTTTAGGCTCGGCTTCGGCGCCAGCGGTGCAGAGCTCCAGGAACAGTGGAATATCCAGTACGACGGCCCGGAGACGATTGACGGCGTCAGGACGGCCAAGCTGGAGATGACGGCCAAAGACCCCAAAGTGCGCAAGACGCTCCCCAAAGTCATCCTCTGGATCGACCCCGATCGCGCTATAAGCATCAAGCAGTATTTTGACGAAGGACAAGGCCAGTCGCGTACCGTTCACTACACCAACATCAAGGTAAATCAGTCGCTGCCGAAAGATGCCTTCACCTTTAAGACTGACAGCAAGACCACATATGTGAACCGGTAGAGAGCTACGCCTCCCAGCGCAAACAGCATCGGGAAGCACTCAAGCGTGTAACGCGCTTCGGGAGCTTCGACAGTGAGCAGCAACGCGCTGCGGAGCAGCATGTAAGCGAGCATGGCCTGCCAGAAGCGCGGCCGCCCCCTCAGGCCCGCCACGGCCAACAATAGATACGCTGCGTTGAGTGCAACATAGAACCAGGAAAAGCGCGTCTCCGCGTGATGATGCGCGTAGACCCACCAGTCGAGATCGATGGGCAAGTTCTCGACGCGTGGGCGCAACCACATATCCGCCACACGTCCCAACGGCAGCCAGAGATAATACCGGAGCGGATGCGCGGCGATGCGCTCTTCGGCAAGCCGCTCGAAACGTGCGTCCAGCGCGGGCGTAAGGTCATACCCATTTGTGTTGTAGTCGCGGGCTAGCGCCGTGGTTTCGACGTATTGTGCAGGCGTGTCGAAGGCACGTCTCGGCAGCTTGCTTACTTCCAGCACGTCGTCCGGCACATTCCAGTAAATCTCGTAGGTGGAGACGAAATCGAGACACCAGCTCTTGACCCAATGCTCCCAGCCTGGATTCGTATCCTCGCCGGGATCAGTGGCCAGGCGCGGCGCGAGCGGTTCGACGACATGAAACGTCTTCCAATTGCGCCAGGTCCACGCTGCGAACGGCAGCAGCGCCAGCACCACGCAAATGGAGGCTACGCGTATCAGCTTCGCAAGTGGAATCTTATCTTTCGGCAGTCTGAAAACGAGAGCCGGTGCGAAGGTCACGGCGGCCAAGGCGCCGTCAGGCCGGAGCAGCGCAGCCCAGCAGACCGCAAAGGTAAACCAGAGCGCGTTTTTCCATCCAGGCTGGTCGCGGAAACGCGCCATCGACCACAATGTGAGAGCCAGCGCAAAGAGCGTGGGTGTCTCAGCGAGAGGAAATGCCGTGTAGGAAGCCGTGAAAGGACAAAGCGCCGCCAGCCAGAGCGTGGCGAGACCGGTGCGGGAGCTGTGTGCAGGCGGAACGACGCGGCGCACAAAGTCAGCTACCAGCACGCAGCCGAGCAGATCGAGCGCAATCTGCACGCAACAGACAGCGAAATAGTTCTCCATGCCGAAGAGCCGGAAGCAAAGCGCCAGAAAAAGCGGATAGCCAGGCAGGCGGATCAGCGTGGAATACATTTCGCCGTTTGAAGTCGTCAATGCATAACGGCCGTGAAGAAGCAGATTCTTGGCCACGCCGCCATAGATCAGCGTGTCGCCATTTGCCTCGAAAAGCGTTCGCAGCATCCAACCGCGCAGCGCAAGACCCGCGGCGAGCGGCAATCCTACGTGGAGTGCCCTAGGCAACCTATGACACGTGTGCGGCAGGAAAGGCAATTGACTCTCGGAGACGGCTTCCATACGATTCGTACTGTATAGCAGCGTAGACCGTCTCCGCGGGATTTGCGCATGCAAAGACTCGACCGGCCATGCCTGATCGCCAGATTTTTTTCGACCCGGAACGCAAACGCTGGAAACGGCTGCGCCGCATTCTGGATGCGGGAGCCGTGCTGTGCACCCTTGTGGTTGCCGGCTTCATGTTTAACCTGTTGCGCATTCAGCGCCTGCCCGAACTGCTGCTGCCGGTGCCCAGGCATAATTACCGGGCTTTACCGGACCGTTCACTGGCTCTGCGTGCACCCAAAGCACCGCGTCCTGCACGCCGCAAAACCGGCCGCAGGCCTTCCGAGATTCCCTTCAACACCGGTGAAGGTCTTCGCGCAGCCTACTACGTGCCCTACGACGAGGCGAGCTACGCTTCGTTCAAGCAGCACATACACCAGATCGATATGCTGTTCCCCGAGTGGCTGCACGTCTACTCCTCCCAGCCCACGTTGCTCGGGATCAACAACGACAGTCATCGCATCTATCCCATCATCGACGGCGCAACGGTTCACGATCCTGACGACATGAACAGGATCAAAGATGAAATCCAGAAAACGCGAGAAGACACCGAAATTTTTCCGCATCTCAATAACTTCAATGCCGTTGCGCAAACCTGGGATGCAGGTGTAGGCGATATGCTGGCCGATCCCGGCAAGCGCGACGCACTGCGCCAGCAGGTGCTGCGCTTTTTCCACGCTTATCCTGTGTACCGCGGCCTGTCGCTGGATTTTGAGAGCCTCTCCGACAATGCGACACCGGCGTATCTGAGCTTCATCCAGCAGCTCTACGCGGCGATGCACCCGCTGAATCTGCGCCTGTATGTGAACGTGCCCGTCTCGACTCCGGACTCCGAGCTCAAGCAGATTGCTGCTAATTCGGATGGCGTGATCCTGATGAACTACGACGAGCACCAGGTGACCAGCGATCCTGGACCCATTGCCAGCCAGGAATGGTTTATTGGCAACCTGACGCGCGTGCTCAAATCCGTACCCAAAAACAAGCTCATCTGCGCCGTGGGCAACTACGGCTACGATTGGACGCTCTCGATTCCGGGCCGGCCGAAGCGGGGCAAAAAGCCGGTTAAACCACAGGTGCTGAATAC
>JASHVE010000164.1 GCA_030039675.1 Acidobacteriaceae bacterium
TCCTGATTGAAGAAAAAGGGAGCGGCGTTAATCCAGTCGGTGCCGCGGTGCGCGTAGAGATTGCCGTGCATCTGGTTGGTGCCCGACTTGGTGCTCATGTCGATGTGCGCGCCGGAGGTGGATCCCTGCTGCGCGTCGTACATTGACGCATTCACGCGCACCTCGGCGAGAGTTTCGGGCGCAGGCGTGGGAATGGCGTTGCCGATGGAGAGATAGATCGACGCCGCGGACATGATGACGCCGCCGCCGCCCGGGCTGGTTTGAACGCCCGTGGAGTTGATGACACGCTCGGAGTCGACTTGGCTGGTGCTCTTGCCATTGAAGAGGTTGGTGGCGTCGACGCCGTTCAACAGAAAGCTGTTTGACGTGTCGCGCTGGCCATTGGCCCAGATGGGAGCGTTGCCGAGCCCGGAGTTAGCGCCCGTGCCTCCCGATAGCTCCGCAGAAACACCGGTGGAAAGAATAGCCAATCCAGTGAAACTGCCGGTGGGCAGAGGCGTGGCGGCAATCTGCGTGGTTTCCATGACGTAGCCGTTCGTGGTATCGACGGCGTTCATCAGCGGCGCAGCTTCCACTTCCACAGTTGTGCTGGTCTGGCCGACCTTGAGCGCCGCGTTGACCGTGGCGGTGCGATCAGCCTGCACGGTAATGTGGGGGGTCTTTTGCACCTCGTAACCACTGGCCGTATAGGTGAGCGTATACGTGCCAATGGGCAGGTTGACGAAGGTATAAACGCCCTGTCCATTCGATGTGGTTGTGCGCGTAAGCGCAGTTTGTTCATCCGTGACGCTTACCGTGACATTAGGAATCACGCCTCCCGATGCGTCCGTAACTTCGCCCGTAATTCCACCAAGCGTTTGCTGCGCCAGCAGTGACGCATTACACAGCGCCGCGGCTGCCAGGAGTACGAACAGCCGGAGAAGAAATGACTGGGAGCTTCGCATCGGATGCCTCACAGGAACCAACCTCGGAATAGAGATATCCCCTTAGTTTTCTTGAGACGCCAAAAAATAGTGGTTAATGAGAATTCCGTGTTTCAGTGTGGTTCAAGCTCAATGAAGGAAGGTGAAACGCCACGAGTTTTCGCACGTCTCTGAGTCTGATCCTCTTCGCACTACGGGGTACAGGTAGAGTATCCCTTTTGCCATAAAATTCACATAAGATTTTTTCTTTTCGTAACCTGAAAGCCTGCGGAATCAGGCAATCGGCGGCACCAAGAGGTAAGCCTGGGCAATGCGCCAACCCGCGACAGGTGGACCCATGAGTTTTCCACATCGTTCGTCGCGAGCACCCGCTTCTACCCTGCAGCTCGTGAGCTTGGCTATGACCTCAGAGGCGTTGATCATCATTGAGCAGGGAATAGAGTGCGGCTGGGAAGAATCTGCTTGGCCAGCGCGGCGCTCACGGTGTGCACCGGTTCATTCACAACCTGGCTGAGGCGCAGGTGCATGGCCACGCTGCACAGAAGGTAGGCATGGACTTCACTGAAACCCCAGCGGCTTGCCAGCAGATCGACCATGCGGCCGGTGGCGCCGCGGGCGGCTTCGGCCAGGTCGGTTCCGGTTTCCACGACGACCCAGGAATCCGAGCTGGAGTCAGGGGCAGTGGCGTCGCTGGATTCGAGGAGCGGGCCGGCGAGTGGCTGGCTCTTGTGCAGGTGAAAGCGCAGAGTCACGTCGAGCGGGCACTCAATGCCGTTGATGCAGACCTCACCGTCTCCCTGGGCAGCGTGGCCGTCGCCGCAACTGAATAATGCACCGCGGTTGAACACCGGCAGATAGAGCCGCGAGCCGGCGCAGAGCTCGCGCACGTCAAGATTGCCTCCGAATGGACCGGGAGGACGGGTGCGAAACTTGCCGTCTTCCGCGCGTGCCACTCCCATCACGCCGAGAAACGGCCGCAACGGCACTACGGCGGGGAAGAGCGACCGCGAAGATTCCCCTTCGAGATGCCAGTGGAAGAGGTACGGCTCGCGGAAGCGGTCCTTGAGGAAACCCAGACCCTCCACGATGCTCGACCAGCCCCAGCCGTAGTGGCGGGTTGCGAGCACCTCGATCTCGAGCACGTCGCCCGGCTCGGCGTCTTCCACCCAGATGGGACCGGTAAGCGCGTGGATGCGCGTGCGGTCAATCGCGAGGTAGTCCGTGACCGCCATGCCTGGATGCACCTGCGCGCCGCTGGCATCCACGCACTGAATCTGCACCTCATCACCCGGCTCGATGCACAGGCGCGGCCCAAGCGAGCGGTCCCACACGGAGTGCGTGGGTTCGGCCGAAAGCACGTACTGTCTCGTCACTCTTTCACCCGGACGCTCATCTGAACTTCGACCAGTGCGTTGCGCGGAAGGGCGCTCACACCCAGCGCGGCGCGGACGTGGCGGCCGGCTTCGCCAAAGACCTGCACCAGAAGATCCGAAGCGCCGTTGATCACGGCGGGCGAATCGCCGAATCCGGCCGCGGCGTTGACATAGCCGTTGACGCTGACCACCTCGGCCACGCGATCGAGCGAGCCGAGTTCCCGTTTGATCACGGCAAGCTGAGTGAGCGCACAAGCGCGTGCTGCGGCGTAACCGTCTTCGGCGGTACGATCGGCGCCCGCCAGGCCCGTGATGATTCCATGGGGGCCGGTCGAGATGACGCCGGAAAGATAGAGAATCGGCCCGACACGCTTGGCGGAAACGTAGTTGCCGCCGGGCGCGGGTGGTGAGGGAAGCACGAGTCCGAGGTCTTTGAGAGCTTGTTCGGGAGATACACTGTCTGCCATTTGCATTCGAATGTAGCACGTCGCGTGGAGATTTCTCTTGGGCAGCGAGACGCGCCCACGTTAGGATGAGCCATGCTGAAAGCGTGGCTGGGCGTGTTGGCGATTGCCGTATTGGCTGTGCCGGTTGCGGCCCCTGCGTCTTCGATGCTGCGTGCACAGCGTTCCTCGCCGGGGGATCTCGAGTTGGGTGGCGATGTCGGTGGCTTGCCGCAAGGTTCCACGCGCTACGTGCGGTACGGCGATCTGCTGCGCCTGCCGCAGGAGACCTACACGGTGAGCGATGACAGCAACTTTCCGGCGAAAACGGTTATCAGTGGCGTGCCTCTCACCACGCTGGCGCGGCTCTTCGGCCAGTCGCCTCAGTCGACGCTGATTGTGGCCATTTGCTACGACCGCTATCGCACCAACTACCCGCCCGATTATCTCGCCGCGCACCATCCATTGCTGGTGTTGCGAATCAACGGCAAGCTCCGCGACGAGTGGCCGCGCGCAAAGACGGGCGCTCCGCTTGGGCCGTATCTCATCTCGCATCCGTTCTTCAAGCCGTCGTTCAAGGTGCTCTCGCACGAGGACGAGCCGCAGATTCCCTTTGGCGTAACGCGGATCGAGTTTCGGCGCGAATCCACGGTCTTCGGTGCGATACAGCCACCGGGCAATTGGCCTCTGCGTTCGCCCGTCGCGCAAGGTTACGTGATCGCCCGCCAGGATTGCTTCCGCTGCCACAACAGGGGCGTCGAGGGAGGGCAGATGGCCTGCAGGGACTGGCTGCAACTGGCAGCGATCGCCAGCTCCGATCCAATGCGATTCCGGCGAATCATCCACGATCCGGCGTCGGTGACACCCGGTGCGAAGATGCCCGGAGAGTCACGCTACGACGACGCGACGCTCGACGCTCTGACGGCCTACTTCCGCACATTTTCGGGCTTACGCGCGGAACCGGGGACAAAGTGATGATTCCACGTCTTGCGAAGATCGCGCTGGTTGCCGGTGTTGCCTTCTTTTATTCGCTGATCGTCTTCAACAACCTCACCGATTTCGATTCGAACTATCAGTTTGTGCGCCATGTTCTGATGATGGATTCAACCTTCACGGGCAATCGCGGCATGTGGCGCGCCATTCAATCCCCTGCCATACACCTTGCGTTTTATCTGTCTATCATTGCCTGGGAGATTGCAACGGCGATCCTGCTCTGGTGGGGCGCGGTGCAGATGTTGCGCACGCGGCGCGCCGCAGCGCGCATATTTTGCGCGGCGCAGCGGCTTGCGATAGCGGCGCTTACGCTCTCGCTGCTGATGTGGCTTGTCGCATTCCTTGCCGTGGGCGGTGAGTGGTTTCTGATGTGGCAGTCGCACCTGTGGAATGGGCAGGAAGCAGCTGCGCGAAACTTTGCGGTGGTCGGGCTGACGCTGTTGATTGTGGCGCAGCCGGAGCGTGAGCTGCGGTCTTAGTTTTCAGGCGTGCTTCCCATGTGCATCGAGTTGACCCTTTGTCGGGCCGCAATCATCGCTCGACCGTGGCTTCAATGGAGCCGTGCGGTTCATCGATAGGCACGAAGATATGGTTTGGATTGTCCTGCCCGAAGGGGCCCAAGTCAGCGAGCAGATGATGCAGGTTGGGCATGGCAAGATGAATCCGCACGATCTCCGGCGCGGCCTCCAACGCGGCCTTTCCCATGTCGAAGAGCGTGTGCTGCACGCTCATGCTGTTGTGTGCAGCGAACTCTTTGAGCAGCGCCGCAACGATGCGTGTGCGCACGGCGGCAAAATCCTGCGCGGGCGAGACGTAGTCCCACGTCACAGTGGCGCGAGTGCCGAAGATGCGGTCGGTCGTTGGCTTGAGCGTGGTCAGCTTGTCTCGAATGTAACCAGTGAATGCGGATTTGGTGGTCTTGAGGAT
>JASHVE010000165.1 GCA_030039675.1 Acidobacteriaceae bacterium
CTCTTCGCCGCGCTCGCCGGTCTCGTCTTCGGCAGTTTTCTCAACGTCTGCGTCACGCGCTGGCCGCAAGGCGAAAGCATCGTCACACCGCGTTCCCACTGCCGCAACTGCGGACGCACCCTCACGTGGTGGGAAAACCTCCCGCTCCTGAGCTGGCTCGCTCTCCGCGGACGCTGCCGCACTTGCAGCGCATGGATCGGCTGGCGCTATCCGCTGGTGGAACTGGCGGTCGGAGCATTGTGGGCAAGCGTCGCATGGCGATTCATCGGGATCGCGTTCTCTGGCGGTGCCTTCAAAATTGAAATCAGCGTTGCGGACGCGTTATCGAAAGCGACCTTCTATTGGTTATTGGTTGCACTCGCTACGCTTGACGCGGAACACTTCTGGCTTCCTGATCGGCTCACGATCACCGGCGCAGCATTGGGTTTTCTCGCCACGACATTCCTGGCTCCACTGGACGACCTGTGGTGGTTCAAAAGGCTGACCGCGAAAGAGGCCGCTATCGATGATCTGCTGGCAATCGCATTAGCCGCCCTTCTCATCCTCCTCATCCGCTGGCTCTACAAACTCCTCCGCCATCGTGAAGGCATCGGTCTGGGCGACGCCAAGCTCATGGCCATGCTCGCCGCATGGCTCGGCTTTGAAGGCGCGTTGCTGTCCTTCGCCATTGGTGTGGTGCTCGGGTCCATTGTCGCGCTGATCGCGCTGGCACTCCCTTCGCGCTTCACAGATCAACAAGCCTGGCCCCTCAGGAAGATGCCCCTCGGCACTTTCCTCTGCATCGGCGGCATCCTCAGCGCACTCTGGGGCCAGTCCCTGATCGCCGCCTATCTCCGCTGGGCAGGCCTTTAAATCTCGTCGCACATTGCAGAAGATTTCCCCGCCTGCCGCTACTCTGGAGGAGGTGAAACGGCGCCCCATACCGGCCCCGATCGTGCACCCCTCCCCCGGGGGGCGCAAAAAAGGCATCTTTATAGGCCGGCCAAAAACACCAACTGCCTACAAAACCAAGGGTTAGCTATTTTCGACCGGTTACTATTCAGTCATCACAAGGGTCAGTTTTTCGCGTGTTTTTGCGCGTTTATTGCGACGGTTTCCCCTGGGAGGCTGGCTTCGCATTCGCAAGCTCGGGCTCGCTGAGAGCCTTCTTCGCCTCTTTCGCATGCTTGCTGTCGGGGTCGTATTCCATCACCTTCAGGTAGTAAGTGCGCGCATCGGCGTAGTCGCCCAGGTGCCGATCGCTTTCAGCCAATCCCCAGTACACATCGGGATTCTCCGGGTCGAGCACCATCGCGGATTGATAACGCGAGAGCGCCGCGTGCCAGTCCTTGTTATCGAGATAGTATTTACCCACGTTTTCGTCTTCGGCCGCGCTCTCGTGGTGCTCGGGCACAATCTCATCCTGTCCGCGCTTGCCTTGCTTCGCCGGCTCCTCGTCATCCGGACCGGGAATCAGGTTATCCATCCCGCTCAGGCTTGAACTGGAACTGGAACTGGAGCTGGAGTTGGAGTCCGGGCCCGCGCCACTCGCCGTAGCCGGTGAATCGTCGGGGCTCTCCACCGGGTCCACATCGCCGGCCGGCAGCACGGCGCGGCCGTCTATAGATCCGTCGAAGCTGCCCGGCGGCAGATCTGGTGTGTTCCGCGAAGGCAGCACCGGAACTGAGCTTTCATCTTCTGGAAAAGCATTTGCATTGGGCTGCGCGGGCGCGGCAGCAGGAGCCTGCGAGGAGGTCTGCTTTTTCTGATTCGCGTTATTCGCACCGTCCGCCGGCGCCTGTGCATTGAGCCACACTCCGGCTGCCAGTAAACAACTTAGCGCGAGCGCAACTCGAAAGGCCGGTTTCATTCGAGACTCCTCACCCTTCAATGTTACGATGCGATCCATACGGTGTCGATCCACGAACCAGTAAAGGAATGCAACGCAAATTCGCATGGCACTCATGATCCGTTCCTCCGCCATCCATGCCGCGGGCTGCTACACCACCACGGCCATTCGCAAAGGCGCCCGCGTCGCCGAGTACACCGGCCATCTGATGAGCAAAGAAGAAGCCGACCATCGCTACGAGGAATCGCCCATCACCTATCTTTTTGGACTCGGCGACGGCTCGATGGTCATCGACGGCCACGCCATGTCTATGTTCATCAATCACAGTTGCCAGGCCAACTGCGAGACGGAAGAGATTGACGGCCGCGTCTGGATCACGGCAATCCGCAACATCGCCCCCGGCGAAGAGATCACCTACGACTACTGCCTTTATGACGGCGGCGATGACGAGGCCATCTGCAATTGCGGCACAAAGAAGTGCCGCGGCACCATGTACTCGCCGCAGGAAGTGAGGAACCGCGAGGCCTCGGCCCGCAAAGCCGTGAAAAAGCGTAATAATAAAACCAGAAGGAAACCGCGAAGCGTAAGCAAACGGTAACTGTGGATCTGAAGTTGAAGGAAGAATCGCAACTGCCGTCTCTCACAGTGGACCAGATGGAGGTCTTACGGAGGTTTGCTCTGTTCGATGCGAGCGCCGAAGAAATGCGCCGTTCTCTCGCCGGCGTATTCGATTTCAATTTTGACAAGAAGGTTCCAGAGGGCTATTCGCTGTATCGTACTGCGAACACCCACTTTCGCGTTCCCGAACCCGGCATTCTCGTTACCCGCAAGCACATTGAGAACGCGCTCGAACTCAAACGCTTTGATCTCATCACCGAGCGCGATCTTGTGGTGTGGGCCACCGTGCTGCTGATGAACGACGCCTATGCCCTCGACCCGGCGGATGAAGACCTCATTGCCGAATGGCTGAATGACATCAGCTTGAACCTCAACGCATCCTAGCCGCTGCCTAAATCACGCTTCCTCTGATTTCTTTTGCCTCGCGCAACCAGGCCTGCTAACATCCTTGCCATTCCCCCTGGTAACTTTGCTTTCCCGTGGAGGCCTTATGGCAACGACCCGCCTCGCGCATTCGCGCCGTCATCTCCGGCCGCTGCCAGTGCGATTTCTCGACAGGTATTTCTACTTTTCGATGTCGCTGCTCGTGGCTGCAATTGTCATTTACGGCTTCAGCCACACCATCGGCGACAATCTCCTTCACCCCGCCATTCCCCGGCCTCTGCTGCTCTATTTTCACGGCGTCTGCTTTGCGGCGTGGGTGGCCTTCTTCATCTTCCAGTCCGCGCTGGTCAGAACCCGCAACGTGCGCATTCACCGCATGACCGGATGGTTTGGCGCGGGGTTGGGCGCAGCAATGATCCTGCTGGGCTACTGGATTGCCGTGGTCATGAACCGCTTCGACCTGCACAAGCTCCATCAGCAGGATGTAGTATCGTTTCTCATCGTCCCGTTCTTTGACATCACAGTCTTCGCGGTAGTATTCACGCTGGCCATCTACTGGCGCAGAAAGCCCGAGTTGCACCGGCGCTTCATCCTGCTGGCCACGTGCGCTCTCACTGCCGCGGCCTTCGGGCGCTTTCCCAC
Organism: Acidobacteriaceae bacterium; assembly: GCA_030039675.1. Taxonomy (GTDB): domain Bacteria; phylum Acidobacteriota; class Terriglobia; order Terriglobales; family Acidobacteriaceae; genus Telmatobacter. The sequence goes on from JASHVE010000165.1 coordinate 3,473, forward strand.
AAATTTCTTCCCTCCGGCGTATTTCTACAGCGGCGTCGACATGCTGATTCTTCTGGGAGTACTGCGCGATGCAATCGTGGACCGGCGCGTGCACAAGGTCTATCTCTATGCTCTGCCGATCCTGTTTGTCTGCCAGTGTGCGGTCGTGTATGTGATGAATCACAACTGGGCGCCATGGATGAGGATTTCCCGCGCGATCCTTGGCTGACCGGCGATTCCGCGCTGTGTGTCCCGCACCAGCCTGAGACGATACAATCTCCTCCAGGCCGGCTGTTTTCGAGAACGGCCGTGGGGAGTGTTCGCAAACATGGGTTATCAGGTTCTGGCCAGGAAATATCGCCCCCAGCGCTTCTCCGACGTGGCCGGCCAGGATCACGTGACACGCACGCTGATGAACGCGCTCAGCCAGAACCGCATCGCGCACGGCTATATCTTTTCCGGTCATCGCGGCATCGGCAAAACCACCATCGCCCGCATCCTGGCGCAGGCGCTGAATTGCCGCAACGAGGTAGGCTCTGCCGAGCGCCCCACGCCCGAGCCCTGCGGCGTCTGCGACTCCTGCGTCGAGATTCGCCAGGGCAACGCCGTCGACGTGATCGAGATCGACGCCGCTACGACCCGCGGCATCGACGAGATTCGCGAGCTGCGCGATGCGGCCCGCTACTCGCCGGCCCGCGACCGCTACAAGATCTACATCCTCGACGAGGCGCACCAGATTACCGACGCCGCCTTCAACGCGCTGCTCAAGACACTCGAAGAGCCGCCGGCCCACGTGGTCTTTATGATGGCTACTACCGAGCCT
>JASHVE010000166.1 GCA_030039675.1 Acidobacteriaceae bacterium
GCATGCGCGCGGCCATCACCATGGCGTCGTGACCGGCTCCGCTGGGCATGCGCTTCACGGGAAGTCCAGCGTCGTCGAGGGCCAATGCCAGCTGATTGCTCAGGAATGGGTCCATTTCCACGGCGGGCTGATCCAGCTTGAAATTCCAGTCCACCTTGACGCCCCGCCTGCGGGCGGCCAACTGCGCCTCAGTGATCAAATGCCTGACCCAGTGGCTGCGTGTGCTGTCTTTCATGTGGCGCACATCGAGGCTTACGTCAACCTGACCGGGTATCACGTTTCCAGCATTTGGCTTGAGATCAAGTTTGCCGACCGTCGCCACAAGGCCGGCTTCGTCCTTTGCCGTTGCTTCGACCGCAGAGATCCATTCCGCGGCCGCTGCCAGTGCATCGTGGCGCAGGTACATGGGTGTGGTTCCGGCATGATTGGCCTGACCCGTGAAGCGGAAACCGAGGCGCGTCTGTCCCACGATGCCTTCGACCACAGCCAGCTGCAGATTGTCGGCTTCGAGGACGGGGCCCTGTTCGATGTGCATCTCCAGAAAGCCGAGGACGTCAGCGTCGAGCGCGGCTTCGTCGATCTTTGTCGGATCAAGTCCAAAGGCACGGATCGCATCCTCCATGCGCACGCCGTCGGAATCCTTGCAGGTGAGCAGGGACTTGTCGAAGGTTCCAGTCGCCGCATGCGAGCCGAGAAAGGGCGCTGCGTAGCGCACACCTTCTTCCTCAGAAAACGCGATGACCTCGATTGGCAGCGGCCACGCGAGTTCCTGAGCCAGTGCGACCCACTCGAGCGCCAGCGTAACGCCGAGGACGCCGTCGAATGCGCCGGCGTCAGGCACGGTGTCAATATGCGAGCCGAGGATGAGGCGCTTTCTGTCGGCGGACGGCGCCTGCCACAGGCCGCGCAGGTTGCCGACTGCATCGATGTGGACGTTCATGCCCAGAGCGCTCATGCGGCTGCGCAGACGATCGTGCACATCGTGCATGGGCGCGGTAAGAAACCGGCGAGTCGTGCGGCCGGTCTCCTCGCTCAGGGCGGCAATCCGGCGGCACTCGGCAATGGCTCGCTGTGCACGCTCGATCATGGGCGCACCTGCTCCCGGCCGCGCGCCGGGCCGGTGATCTTTCCGTTCACGAAGATCCGCTCGCCGCGCAGCCAGGTTTCTCGCACGCGCCCGCGCAGCCCTGCACCCAAATACGGCGAAAGCTTATGGCGAAAGCGCAGCTCTTCGGGTGTCACGGTCCACTGAGCATCGGGATCGAAGACAGCGAAATCGGCGTCGGCACCTGCAATGAGAGCACCTTTGCGTCCCGTAAGCCCTGAGAGCCGGGCAGGTGCGGCGGCCATCCACTCGCCGATGCGCTCAATTCCGAGATTGCGCTGGTGTATGCCGGTCCAGAGCACAGGTAGCCCGAGGCCAAGCGAGGCAATGCCACCCCAGGCATGGTCGAAGCGACCCTCTTCTTTGCATTTCATTGCCGGCGGGCAGGGGGAGTGATCTGTGGTTACCATGTCGATGAGGCCGGATTCGAGGCCGCGCCACAATTTCTCGCGGTTCTTTGCCGGGCGAATGGGTGGAGCGCATTTGTATTCTGTTGCGCCGTCGGGGATGTCTTCGGACGCAAACCAGAGATAGTGGGCGCAGGTTTCCACAGTGACCGGGACGCCGCGCTCGCGTGCCGCGGCGAGCGTGCGCAGAGCCCGCGCCGTGGAGAGGTGAACGATATGAATTGGAGTGGAGAACTCCGCCGCGAGGCGAACGAGAATTGTGATGGCGTCGATCTCCGCAATGTAGGTGCGGGAAAGGAGATGCGTCGAATGCTTGCGCCAGTCCGCGTGGGCCCTGTTTAGTTTCTTCGCAGCGAGATCCATCGGCCCCGCGACTTCAGCGTGTGCCAGCAAAGGCAGCCCGGTGCCGCGCAGCTTTTCCAAAGCCAGGCGTAAGTCGGCCTCATCGACCCAGGCAAACCCGTCGATGCCGGAGTGAATGAGGAAACATTTGAAGCCGGGGACACCTGCGCGGATCAGGCCGGGAAGGGAATCGGCGTTGCCGCGGACCACGCCGCCCCAGGCCGCCCAGTCGACCCAGGTTTGACCCTGGGCTGCGCGGCGCTTGACTTCGAGAGCCCCGGCGTTGATGGTTTCGGGCACGCAGTTCAGAGGCATATCGACGAGCGTGGTTACGCCGCCCGCCGCGGCTGCCTGAGTAGCCGTCTGGAAGCCCTCCCACTCCGTGCGCCCCGGCTCGTTGATGTGGACGTGGGTATCGACCAGGCCGGGCAGCAGAACGAGATCGCCAAAGTCGTGGAGTCCCGACCCGGCCGGAACCTCTTCCCAATCGCCGACGCGGGTAATCTTCTCCCCCTCCACGAGCAGCGTTGCGGTACGAAGACCCTCAGGCGTGAGAACACGGGTGGAGCGAAAGGCGGTTGCCATTCTGATTACTTTCGCCGGTTGGGGAGGGTAAGGGCAAGCGGAACTGCCGAGGCGGTTTCTTGCTGGAGTGCGATGGCGCAGAAAAGCGGGGCGAGGGGAGCCATCGAACGCGTGCGGCGCCGGTTGCGGCGACGCGCAAGCGGCCGGATATCGATACGCTATTGGCGAAGCCGGCTCAGCAGGTCCTGGGGATGGACAGGCTTGGCGAGGATCTCGAACTCGTAGCCCTGGGCACGCGCTTTCTCGAGCAGATCGGCCGTAGCGGCCTGGCCCGAAAAGAGCAGGATCTTGATCGAAGGCAACAAGGAACGGATACGAATGGCTGCGTCAATACCGTTCAAATCGGCCATGATGACGTCGGAGATGAGCATATCGGGCTCAAAGGTAGGAGCCAGTTCGAGAGCTCGCTCCCCGGAGTAAACAGCGCGTGCATCAAAGCCACTCTGGTTCAGGATCATGGCTAGTGTGTCGGCGATGACACGCTCGTCGTCGGCAACCAGCACCTTGGGTCTCGATGTCGGTTCGGGCATATTCTCCTGGATGCGTACGTGAAATGATTGGGTGCTTACTTCCCTAGTTTCATCGAATTCTGGCAGGGCTGCTGGTCTGGCTATTTACCCAGCTCCAATGATACCCTCGCCAGGGGAATTTCTCCTATTCGTTCGTAGATAAGGAATTTCTTATCCGAGAGGTGCAATTTCAGAGCAGTCGGACGGCCATACCGGCAAGGATTCATCTGGCAGCAAAGGGCCACGCCTATGATTGCAAAGACGCTTCAGAAACAGAACGAGTTGCATGCGAGCAAGCAACCTTTTGCAGTCAGGGCTGCGCGGATCTTTAGAGGATTTGCGCCAGCTGAGGCCATCACGGCAGACTGACCCAGTGCCCATCGAGCGCATGAAACATTTAAAGCCGCACCGGAGAACGACCCATGCAGGAAGCTGCCATCTCCCACCAACCTCTAACCGCCGCTCCGGCTGCGGAGGCGATCATCCGCGCGGAACGGATCGAGAAGTACTACGCGCAACCGAGCGAGAACCGCATTCAGGTGATCTCGGCAACCGACCTGAGCATCGTTCCCGGCGAGATTCTTGCTTTGCTGGGGCCCTCAGGCTCCGGAAAGTCCACGATGCTGCGCATGCTCACCGGTCTCTCGACGCCGTCGGCCGGCCAGGTCTACTGGCATGAGAAGCCCATTACCGAAGCCGAGATCAATGTTTCGATCGTCTTCCAGAGTTTCGCTCTGTTTCCCTGGCTGACGGTCCTCGAAAACGTAGAGGCCCCGTTGCAGGCCCGCGGCGTGCCGCCGGAGGAGCGGCGCGAGCGCAGCCTGAAGATGTTGGACACCGTCGGACTGGACGGCTTTGAAGCCGCGTATCCGAAGGAGCTTTCCGGCGGCATGCGGCAGCGCGTCGGCTTCGCCCGCGCGCTGGTGGTCGAGCCGGAGGTGCTCTTCATGGATGAGCCGTTTTCCGCGCTCGATGTGCTGACGGCGGAAAACCTGCGCAGTGAGTTGCTCGAGTTGTGGGCGAACAAGACCATGCCTACCAGGGCCGTTTTTATCGTGACCCACAACATTGAAGAAGCGGTGCTGCTGGCCGACCGGATCATCGTGTTGGGGCGGAATCCGGGCCACATCCGTACCGACTTCCGTGTACAGCTGCCACAACCGCGCGACCGCAAATCTGAGGGGTTCACGCAACTGGTGGACTTTATCTACAAGGTGCTGACGCGGCCTGATGTGGCCCCAACGCAGGTGCCCGACCAGTCGGGCGGAAGCCGCGTTCGCGACCAGCGCCAGATGTGCTACCAGATGCTGCCCCACGTGCGGCCCGGCGGCGTGGCCGGCTTGCTGGAACTGCTGCTCGACAAGGGCGGACGCGACGACATCTACCGCCTGGCCGACGATCTGGCCTTCGAAATCGACGATCTGCTGCCGATCGTGGATGCCGCGCAGTTGCTGGGCTTCCTCAAGGTGGAGGAAGGCGATGCGGTGATTACAACCAGCGGCACGGAGTTTGCGAACTCCGAGATCTTGCGCCAGAAGGAGCTCTTTCACGACGCCGTCTTAGAAAACGTCCTGCTGTTGC
>JASHVE010000167.1 GCA_030039675.1 Acidobacteriaceae bacterium
AGCAGCGCAGAAAATGAAATCAAAGACAGTTCATCATCGGGAACGATGACTAATCGTTTCGCGCCACCCGCCCACTTTTCGATTGGATCCCATACCAACTCGCCAATGGCTCGGGCACGATCGAGTCGTTCTCGTGGATTGCTTCGAGAGGGCTTATCAAGCGATGCACGGAATCTTCGAGCCGCATCGTCGATCTGAGCACAGTCGCCCAACGTTACCGCAGCTAACGGCCTATCCCGCTCGATGATGTATGCCCGATACGCTGGTACTCCGTCGAGCCGCACAAATCTAACGAACAGAAGCACCGCGGTTATGCTATCAAGCCGATTTCTGACTGCCTCCAGGTCCGGTGCCCCGACTTCCTCAATCACATCCGGATGTCTCTCCAGAAGCGTGCTCTCGATCTTCTGGCTTTCACCGTCGAGCGTGCGAATACGCTCTTCGTATCCGCCCCCGGACCGCCACCTCGCTCTGATAACGCCCGCCAGTTCCGACCGGAGGTCGATCAAACGCTTTAACTGCCCTGCGTCATCACCAACCGCCTCTGCACGCAGTAGGCCGGCCAGGCGGGCTGTCAAGTCCTGCGCGAAGCCGACGCGGCTTGCGCTTAAAGTGACCGCCAATTGCCGGATTGTAGCTGAACGGTCGCCATAGGTCTCATCCAGAACTACAGCGGCATCGAGCTGATCCGACATCTGGCGCAACAGATCGACAATGCGCGGGTCGCTACTGTCCTCACTAATTAGGGCGGATTTTAGAATCCTATATGCCAGTTCGAACGACCGCCCAAGGGTCAATTGGGCCGCGTCAGGATCGCCGAGAGCAGCCTGCACGATTGCTGTCTTCGCCTCGATACCCGTAGTCAGCGTGGTCGCCGAGGCCGCGCCAGAACCGAGAAGCGATCTTGCGGTCAGCAGTCGCTTGTTCGCTGCATCGTACCGCTTGAGCGAAATATCGACACCTGCCGCACCTTCAAGGACACTGGGCAGCAGCACCTGCGAAATCGGGCTGTTCTGCGATCGTTCGATGGCTTCTTTGAATGCATCGTCAGCTTCCGGGAATCTTCCGAGTCGCTGAAGCAGTCTTCCCATTTGGTCTAGAATTTGCACACGCTCGATGTCGCCCATGGGCTGCCCCAGCGCTGACGAGGCCGCTAAAGCCTCCTTCGCATGCCCCAGCGCCTCCTCCGGTAGTCCACGTAAAGCGTCGATGTTAGCCAGTGTTTGCAACAACGGGGTGCGTTTCTCACTCCCGGGCTTATACGCGGCGAGTGCAGCCTCCACCTGGACGTGACTAATCTCGTAGAGTCCTAGTTGCAGGGCGTATAAGCCCAAATAGTAATGAAACGGCCCGAGTTGGGGGTCCTTCGGAGCGAGCTTGGCACTTGCGAGCCGTAGTGCCTCTGCAGCAAGCCAATAAGCTTGTCGCGGAGCGCCGTTATCTGCCGCGCTCTGTGCGTCCTTCTGCGCGGCCCGGGCCCCTGAAAGCCCTGGTAGAGAGCTATAGTTTGTTGTCTGCTGCTGTGCGTAGGACAACAAAGCGCAGAGCAGCACACCCGGCAGAATCCAGCCGTAGGGCCGCATCATTTGCCCACTCGTACTTTGTTGAGGCGCTCGAATGTGACGATTAAGTCAGGTACAGCCAAACCGATCACTGCCGCTAAAGTCCGAAGTCTTAATGTCACCGACGGCTCAAACGGTTTGCCCCAAAGGCTCTGCTGAGCAAGTTGGTCGAAGTAAGCGCCGGCCCAGAACTCAATTACATCCGGTGGCACCCCGCTCAGGTTCATCATGATGATTTCCGTCTTATTTGCTGAATTCAGGGGTGTCCTTGCGGTTACCAGATAAGGTCCAGTTCGCAGCGCGGGGTCGATAGTGTCCAGCAGCCTTCTCGCACGCGGATAATCGTAGAGGGCGAGAACAGCGTCTTCGTCGTCACTCTCCTTAGGCAGTTTCTTTACCGGCAGGCACACGATATTGAGTTGTTGTTTGTCAAACTGCTTTTGCATCTTGCGCATCTCCGAGATGCGTCTCAGCAAAGCTCGTAGTGTCTGCTTCTGTCTCTCAAGAGTGGCTTCGTAAGGGGCGGAGAATAGCAGGTAGGTGTAGGCGCCATAGCCCAGCTTCTCTGATTCGGCGGTTCTCAACCAGTTGCGCCCAGCCTCGGTCCCGTTGGGCCCATAATCGCTTCCGACAACGATTACTCGAACCACACACGAGCCCGATTCCCCATTAGTAGAAGTAACCTCCACCGTCGCGTCGAACGTTCCTCGACTTTCGAGAGCTGTCCATCGGGCCTCCGCCGTCACGTTGGGCAGTGTGGCCGCTACACGCTGGATTTTGCCCCCCGAAGCTGAGAATTGCGCGCTTGCAAGGGCGGCACCTTTCCAATTTGCGTACGTTCGAATCGTAACGTTATCCCCCTCGGCAACCATGCTGCGGTCGGCATGGCAAAAAACGTCGGCGGCTGAGGCCAACTGCGCTAGGTCGAGCGATAGAATCAAAACCATCGCGACCGTAAGAAAACGGAAGATTGCAATCACTTACCACTTCTCTCTTTCCGGCGATCAACCGCCGTAGACGGCCCTTTCGCGTGGACCGTCCTGGTCAGCCTTTTCCGGCGGAAAAATGCCGTTGTTACAGCGGACAGTGCTAGCGCGACCACCCCCACGCCCAGGGTCGCGGTCAAGTCGAGCTGTTCGTCCTTCGAATAGAAATAGATCCACGCAAATGTCGTTAATGCCAATGCCAGTGCAATCGTCGGATACTGGTTCTTCATCTCAGTCCTGGCCCCCGTTTCTAATCGATCCTTTCGGATCGAGGCGGAATACAGGTTTGGCCGAGATGAGATCGATGGTGAAGGTTCCGGTTTCGCGAGAGTAGATCATTGAAGGCTTATCGCGCGCGAAATCCGCTCCCCAGTAAACCTGATTAGCTGCTGGCCGCACAATTCTTCCGTCGTTCGCTGTATATACTCGCGCGTGACCCGGGTTCGGAAGCGCTAAGACCTTTTGGCCATCGGAAGAAAACCGCACACCCGCGATCTCAACACGATCGCCGTTTTCAGTCACGTTCTTATTCCACCCCAACTCTCCCGAGGAAACGCGCGAGCATTGAAAGGTGCCTAACCCCCCCATCCCAACCGAAGCGCCGTCCGGCGAGAGCGCAATGCCCAGAATGGGCCACCCGGTGGCGAAATCATTCACCAGCTGTGCCGACGGCGCTTTCCAAATACGCCCATGCCCGTCGGCACTGCCGGTCGCGAAGAGGTCACCGTCTCGCGCGAAAGCTACAGCCAGTACAGGGCCCTCGTGCTTAAGGGCCTGGCCAATCATTTTGCCGCTGACGTGGTCGAATAGCCGCGCAGTGTTGTCCTGGCCGCCTGCAAGCAGGTAGCGGTCATCCGTCGACACGGCGATCGCGTGAACCGAATCGTGGAAGCCTTCGAATGATCGAACTCTCTTTCGCGAAGCAAGAGAAAACTCGTCGATGCTTGAATCCTGCTTCGCGGCTACGATTGTTTGGTCGGCCCCGGAACCGGCAAATGCCAGCCACTTGCCACCGCCGCGATTGTAGAGTTCGAACGATAGGAGGCGCGTCCCCCTCCGCACGTCGAAAACCTGGGCGCTTTCATCCAGCTCAGGGAATTTGCGCGAAACGGCTGCCAAATAGCTACCATCCGGCGAAAGGATCAGGCTGACAAGATCCACACCGTTTAGCTGCATCTGATGGATGACCGCCCCGCGATCCAACTCGTAAACAGAGATGATGACTCCACCGGGTTGACCATTGGCGCCGGGGGTTCTGCTTCCGGCAGCGGCCACTCCCGCATCTGCCGAGATCGCAACCCAGTCTGGTGCAATCGACTCCTGTTCAGCGAGTGCCGTAATTGAAGCGAGCAGGAGAGAGATGGTTGCCGCAATGGAAGTAAAGCGGCACAGCGGAGC
>JASHVE010000168.1 GCA_030039675.1 Acidobacteriaceae bacterium
GTAGCCATCGGCATCACCAACCAGCGGGAAACGGCCATCGTGTGGGAGCGAGCCACCGGCAAGCCGATTCACCCCGCAATCGTGTGGCAGGACCGCCGCACCGCTTCGGTATGCAAAGAACTTGAAGGACGCGGAGCAGCGGATGCTGTTTCGTCGAGGACCGGCCTCGTCCTCGATCCGTATTTTTCGGCCGCCAAGGTGAAATGGATCCTGGACAACGTAGAAGGTGCCCGCGCACAGGCCGAGCGCGGCGAGCTGGCCTTCGGCACTGTCGATAGCTGGTTGATCTGGCATCTGACCAGCGGCCAGAAGCACGTGACCGACGTGACCAACGCCTCCCGCACGCTACTCTTCAACATCGTGAAAGGCGAATGGGACAAGGAACTGCTCGATCTCTTCGGCGTCCCCGAAAGCATGCTGCCGCAGGTCGTGTGGTCCAGCGAGCGCGTAGGCTACGTCACTACGTCTCTCGGTCTTGCCGGCATCCCCATTGCGGGAATCGCCGGCGACCAGCAGGCCGCTCTATTCGGCCAGTTGTGCTGGCAGGCGGGTGAGGCCAAAAACACCTACGGCACCGGCTGCTTTCTGCTCCAGAACATCGGTACGGGGTTCGTACGCTCCAGGCACCGGCTCATCACAACGCTCGCGGCGAGCGCCCAGCGGCGTCTCGAATACGCGCTTGAAGGCAGCATCTTCATTGGCGGCGCGGTGGTGCAATGGCTGCGTGACAATCTCAGGCTCATCGGTTCTTCGGCCGATGTGGAAGCCCTTGCCGCCAGCGTGCCCGATACCGACGGCGTCGTCTTCGTGCCGGCTTTTGTGGGCATGGGGGCGCCTCATTGGGACCCTCACGCGCGCGGCACCATCGTCGGTCTCGGCCGCGGCACCAAGCCCGGCCACATCGCGCGCGCCGCTCTTGAAGCCATCGCCTTTCAGGTTGCCGATGTGCTCGACGCAGTCGAGAGCGAGGCCGCAACACCGCTCGGCGCCCTGCGCGTGGATGGCGGCGCCGCCGTGAACGATCTGCTCATGCAGTTCCAGGCCGACGTGCTCGGCGTGCCGGTAGTGCGGCCGCAGGTGACGGAAACCACCGCGCTGGGCGCGGCTTATCTTGCCGGTCTGGCCACGGGGTTCTGGGCCAGTCCGGACCAACTGCGCGCCAAGCGCCACGATGATGAGCGCTTCGTGCCGAGAATGGAAGCGCAGGAGCGCAATGAACGGCGCGCCCTCTGGAAGAAGGCCGTCGAGCGCGCAAAAAGCTGGGCTGACTGACCCGTCAGCCGCATCGGAAGCACGAAGGAGGCTTTTATGGGAACGAAATGCACGCACGTTGCGGAACATGCAAAGAAGGTGAAGCCGAACACCAAGGGGTGCGAAGAATGCCTGAAGACCGGCGATCGCTGGGTACACCTGCGCATGTGCCTGGAGTGCGGCCACGTGGGCTGTTGCGACTCCTCACCCAACCGCCACGCTCGCACTCACTTCCATGAGACGAACCATCCGCTCATCCAGTCCGCCGAGCGCGGCGAAGACTGGCGCTGGTGCTACATCGACGAAACATACCTATAGCCGGCAATTTCGCATGTGGACTTCACCTTACACGAGAGCCACGAAAAAGATTGCGCACCTACGCCAGCTCTATCTCGATCTTCTTTGACTTCTGATCGAGCTTCACGATCTTGAAGCTGCGCACCTGGCCAGCGGCAATCGGTTCCGGCTTTGCAGCTTGCGCCGGTGCGCTGCCCTTCCAACGCGCCTGCAGCATCGACGAGAGTGACGAAAGATCTGCCTTGCCCGCGGGCTGCGCCGTCGAAGCGCCCTGCGCCTTTGTCGTAGCAGCCGCGTTGCACGTGCCGCGGATGCCTTCGCCTAGTTCGACCGCAATGCCCGCGCCGGTTATCTCAACCACGCGCCCCGAGACTGCATCCCCCACCTTGTGCTCGGCAAGATACTCATCCAGACCCGTAGGAATGAGCTGTTTCATCGAGAGCTTGATCTGCCGCTTCTCCGCGTCGATCGCCAGCACCAGCGCCTGCACGCGCTGGCCCGTCCGCAACACATCCGAGGGATGATTAAGCCGCCGGCCCACGGCGATCTCACTGATGTGCACCAGCCCTTCCACGCCGTCGGCAATCTCTACAAACGCGCCGAAGTTCATCATCTTCGTCACCGGGCCTTCCACCTGCGAGCCGACGGGAAACTTCTTCTGCACCTCCACCCACGGATCGGCCAGCGTCTGCTTGAGCCCGAGCGCGATGCGTCCCGGCTCAGATTGTGCCGGCGGCTTCACCGAGAGAATCACCGCATCCACGCGCTCGCCTGTCTTGAGCAGATCCGAGGGCCGCCGCACCTTCTTGGCCCAGGACATCTCCGAGACATGAATCAGCCCTTCGAGTCCGGGCTCCAGTTCAACGAAGGCCCCAAAGTCGGTCAGCCGTGTCACCGTGCCCGTCACACGCAGCCCCACGGGATAGTGCTCGGAAGCGCTCTCCCACGGATCGGCCTCGAGCTGCTTCAGACCGAGTGAAATCTTGCCCGTTTCCGGATCGATCTTCAACACGCGCAGCCGTAGTTCCTGCCCGACGGTGAGCAAGTCCTCGGGCTTCGCAACCCGCGCGCGGGAGATATCGCTCACGTGCAGCAGCCCATCGAGCCCGCGCACCGCGCCGCCAATATCGACGAACGCGCCATACGGCATCAGTGTGCGCACCGTGCCGGTCACCGTGTCACCCTCCTTGAGAGCGGCGCGGCGCTCGGCGAGCACTCCCCGCGCTTGCTCTTCTAGCACCACGCGGCGGTCGACCACGACGTCTTCGTCGGCAACATCGAGCTTCGTGATGCGGCAGGTGATCTCGGTTCCCACCAGAGCTTCCAGCTCCGCTGCATCGCGTGCGCCGCTGCGCGAAGCCGGCATGAAGGCGCGCACGCCGATGTCCACCGAGAGCCCGCCCTTCACCGCCGCCGTCACAGTTCCCGCAACCGCAGTCTTTTCTGCAAAGGCCCGCTCGAGCGCCGACCAGTCGCGCGGCTGCGC
>JASHVE010000169.1 GCA_030039675.1 Acidobacteriaceae bacterium
CGCAGGAGTTTCCATCGCCGTTTATCCATATCGGCGCTGACGAGACCTGGGACCTGGGCACCGGGCGCACGCAGCAGCAGGTGCAGGCCCAGGGTTACGGGCCGGTTTACATGGCTTTCCTGAAGCAGATTCACGACGAGCTTGCGCCTCTCAACCGCCGGCTGCTGTTCTGGGGCGACATCGGCGACGAGAACCCCGACGCCGTTCCCAATCTGCCGAAGGATATGATCGCTGTTCCCTGGAATTACTCGCCCAATGCGGACTTCGACAAATTGATCGAACCTTTCGCGAAGGCAGGTATGGAGACCTGGGTCGCGCCTGGCGACGCGAATTGGAACGAGGTGTATCCGGTGGCCCAGAACGCGCTCTGGAATATTCAGGGCTTTATTCGTGAAGGCCAGCGCCTCGGTTCCACCGGCGCTCTCACAACGGTGTGGAACGACGACGGCGAAGGCCTCTTCAATATGGATTGGTATGGCGTGCTGTTTGGCGCGGTGGCTGCCTGGCAGCCCGGCGAGAGTTCCATTGCCGACTACCAGGACGCCTACGGACAGGTCTTTCATCTCGACCCGACCGGCAAGATCAACATCGCCGAAAAAGAGCTGATGGCTGCCGAAGAAGCACTTGCGAACGCGAAGACGGGTATGAACAGTGATATGCTTTTCTGGCTCGATCCGTGGAGCGCGCAGGGCCAGGCGGTTTCCACGCAGCTTCTGCCGTTTGCCGCGGATCTCCGCGTACATGCGGAGCAGGCTATCGTTCTGCTTGCCCAGGCGCGCCAAGCGGATCCGAATCTGCGCGAACCCGCAGCGATCACGGCGATGGATCTGGGTGCGCGCCGGCTCGATCTGATCGGGATGAAGTTTGAGATTGCGCAGGCGATTGCTTCGTCCTATGCGGAGGCCATCGCCCAGCAGCACGACAAGACCAAGGCGCAGGCGACCGGCCACATGCTCGAGGAGATCAGCAGCAACAATGGGCGCTGCCAGGATCTGCGCGACGCGTATTCGGCGATCAAGGGTGAGTACTCGCAGGTTTGGCTCGGGGAAAACCGCCCGTACTGGCTGAACAATGTGACGGTGCGCTACGACCTCGAGATCGAAAAATGGCAGCGCAGGGGCAATCTGTTTCAACAAGGCATGCGCGACTGGCAGAGCGGCAAAGATCTGCCTGCGCCGGCGTCGCTGGATCTCCCCGACACGAACGTGCACTGAACCTTCGTGCCTGGGGATTGCCCCAGTTACCCAGCAAACAACCCGCTGCAAGATTCTTCCTCCAACCCGGCCCGGCGCGATGCACACTAGAGCCATGGTCGACCTCGGCGTTCGGCGGGACAAGCTCTCGGTGTTGTTGATAGATGACGATCTTGTGAGCCGCGAAGTAACCGCCACGGTTCTTACCATGAACGGCTATATTATTTACACCGCAGACAGCGGTCCGGCGGCGGTGGAGATGCTTGCGGCGGGCGATGTGACACCAGACGTTATCCTGATGGACGCGCAGATGCCAGGCCTGAGCGGAGCTGCACTGATCGCTGAGGTTCGGGCCAGCAGCCGCGCGCGCGTTGTGGTCGTTAGCGGCAGCAATCCTCCTGCGGAGGTGAGCGCTGCGGCGGATGGTTTCCTGCTTAAGCCGCTCGATGTGGAAGCGTTGCGCAAATTCCTGGAGGGCCAGTCAGCCGGTCCGGTCCCGGTTGCGGCGCTGCTTGCCGATCCCGATGCGCCGGCTATCAGTCCTGAGACCCTGGCGCAGCTTCGCCATATGATGCCGGAAGTGGGGGTCCGTGAGATTTACGGGGCCATTGTGGCTGATCTCATCAAGCGCACACAGGCGCTGGAGGCGGCGATCGCCGCGGGAGATGGTGCGGAGGTCCGCCGCATCGGCCACGCCATTAAGGGAGGTTGTGCGATGGCCGGGGTTCTGCAGGCGGCCCGCGTGGGCGCACTGCTGGAGGCCGCGCCGCTTGACTTCATAGGTAACCAATCGGATAACATAACTCGTTTGCTCAATGATTTACGTTCCGCCACCAGCATCTTACAGCGTATGCTGGATGCGGAATTGCCCGCCTGACCTATGGCATCATCCAGGCCGTGGACCGGGCCCTACGGAGGCGAGCCGCTCTCATGGACCGAAATATTCGAATTTTGATCGCGGACGACCATCCAGTCGTGCGCATTGGCGTGCGCAATATGCTCTCCGAAGCCGAGGGTTTTGAAGTGGTGGGCGAAGCCACCGATGGCGACGAGGCCATTACGCAAACCCTCGAGCTCGCGCCGGATCTTCTTCTGCTCGACCTGCAGATGCCGCGCCTGCCCGGACTTGAAGCCATGCGGGCGATTGTCAATGGCACGTCCACGGCGAAGATTTTGCTGCTGACTTCGACCATCACCACGCAGCAGATCATCGAGGCTCTGCACATTGGCGCCCGCGGCATCGTTCTGAAAGACGCTCTGGCGAGCCATCTGCAGACGGCCATTCGCACTGTCTACGCCGGCGATTACTGGATTGGCGGAAAGCGCGTGGTGAATCTCGTCACCGCGCTCCACGACCTGATGCAGCAGGCCGCTGCGCCGCAGCGCAAGACCTATGGCCTCACGCCCCGCGAGCTTGAGGTGGTTGGCTGCATCGTGGAGGGTTGCTCGAACCGGGACATCGCCAAGCAGTTCTCGCTGAGCGAAGAAACGGTCAAGCGCCACTTGTCGAACATTTTCGATAAAACCGGCGTTTCTACGCGCCTGGAGCTGGCGCTGTTCGCCATTGCACATCACCTCGTTACGCCACAATGAGCCGTCGAGTTGGAGCCGGTCCTGTAATTTTTCCTAAGATGCCCTAAAAGCGAGTTCCGAGATCCGCTATTTTCACTACGCGTCTGTGCGGCGCCGTGCGGCAGATTTGCTCAGCGCCGGCAATGTGCCGCGCGGAAAGTCTGTCGATTTCCGCACCACCAGCCGCGTGGGAATCGGCCACTCTTTCTGAGCGGCCTTCGGATGGTCCGG
>JASHVE010000170.1 GCA_030039675.1 Acidobacteriaceae bacterium
TTTTTCGCAACCGTGATGGCCGAAAGATCGTCGGGATCGACTTCGTACTCGCGCAGCTCGAAGGCGATGCCGAGGGATTCGAGAAAGCGGGCGCCGTTGGTCTTCATAGCGATGGTGTTCCGGGCTCGGCAACCCACGGACTAAGACCTGCCCGTGGAGACCCGGGCTCAAACGACGCTACTCTTCCCGCGTGGAGGGTGAGCACCCAGTCGGCGATGGGCGCGGCGAGTTCGCGCTGGTGGGTGGTGAGCACAATGGTGCGGTCGCTCTGGCGGAAGCGGGCGAGGAGTTCGACCATCTGGCGGGCGCTTTCGACGTCCATGTTCGAGAAAGGTTCGTCGAGCAGGAGCAGTTCGGGGACCGGGAGCAGGACGCGGGCGAGCGAGGTGCGTTGGCGCATACCCTGCGAGTATTGGCCGAGGATGCGCTTCAGATCGGGATCAAGGCCCACCTGGCACAGGGCATCGGCCGGTGAAAGGCAGGGACGGTCCGGATAAAGTTCGGCAAAGTAGCGCAGGTTTTCGACGGCAGTTAGCTCGTCGTAAAGCATGGGTGCGTGGCTCATGTAGCCGATACGGGAACGCGCCTCGTGCGGCTGCTGACCTCCGAAGACCTGCACGACGCCGAAACTGGGACGCAGAAGGCCGGCCAGGACGCGGAGCAGCGTGGACTTGCCTGCGCCGTTCTCACCGAGCAGGACATAGCAGCGGCCGGGTTCGAGGTCGGCTGAGACGTGGCGCAGGGCGGCGAACGAACCAAAGAGCCTGGAAACCTGGTCGAGCCGAACACAGACCGTGGAGCGGGCGCCCTCGGCTAGATGGGTGGTCATCAATTAGCGGGCCGGGGGAGGAGGATCAATTTGCGGCAGCCCGGGTTGCGGTAGGTTGCTTGCCGTTGCCGGAGCGGCCGGGGCGTTGGAAGCGGAGGCGGGCTTTGAGGTGGCCGGAGGCTGGGGTTTCGCTTCGGGCTGAGCCGGAGCGTACTTGCTGGCGCACTTGGCTTGGAGGGCCGTTGCATGGAAGACGCCATCGCGGCCGTAGGTTCCTTCGGCAAGGGCCTGGGCATCGTCCTTGAAAGTGTCCGGTGGCGGCTCGGAGCCTTTGTACGCGACCTTCAAAAGGCGTCCGCTGGCGGCTTTGGGCGAGTGGCTTTCAAATTCGTTGAGTACGAAAGTGACGTGGGTGCCGTCCTGCTCGATGGAGCCGGGTTGCACAAAGCCCTCCACGCGGAGCTGGCTGTGGTAAGCCTTATCGCCCATGCCCCCCAGCTCGGCGATGGTCACATAGTAGCTCTTGTTGGCTCCATAGCCGGTGTAGGCGAGCCATCCGATCGTGCCCACGATAATGGCCGCCGCGATCCCGATCCGCAACGTGTTTCTGGACGAGTTCATGGTTGTCTTAACGATACGAGCGGAACAGGTTGCGGTCAACCACGGGATACCGGATGCGGTATTGAGCCGGCCCCAATGGTTGGAAATCTATGGTTTTGAGGGATTTGGCGGTCATGGAGGGGACGGCAGCGCACGCGGCTGTCAGGATGGGGCCGGCGCCGGACGAGAAACAACTCTTAGCGGCGCGAGTCTTGCTGCGGGGCTGTTTTCCTCGCCTGCGCAACGCCGGTTGCCTGCAGCGGCGTCCACTCCATTTTGGAGCGGTGCCTAAGCAAAATCGCGACGGTCGGCGAGATCATGGTGGCCACAAATGCGAAACCAAGCAGGAAATCGATCATATCTATCTCCCAAGGCAAAATGCCGGTGCATCACAGGACTTATCGGCAAAGGCGTGCAATTTGAGAAACGGTAGCGCAACGAGACAAAAAGGAGGAATAGCTCTTCAGGGTGGGAGGGCATGGCGGCTTGGTAATGTGCGCTAACGCGGTGGTGTTACCCAAACTAATCGCCGTCGGGAGGGACCTGGGCGAGGAGGCGCTTCCAGGTTTTCTGGTTTTTGCGGAAGCCTTTCTTCAGGTCTTCGAGGATGCGCTCGAAGTCGGCGTTGGTGCGCAGGTTGTTCCAGGCGGGGTTTTTCTGGAACCAGGGGTAGTTCTCGTTGCCGAGATAGATGGCGCGGCGCAGCCAGTGGAGCGCCTCGCTGGAGTCGCCTTCGACGGCGAAGTAGGTGGCGAGGCGGTAGGCCATCTCGTTGTCGGCCTCGGCGGCGGTGAGCGTGTCGTCTTTGAGTAGAGCGGCGGCGCGCGCCCGCTCGCCGGCCTGCACGTAGCAGAGCGCGAGCGTGGGCACGGCGATGCGCAACGAGTCATCGTCGCGGACCACGCCTTCGAGGATCTCGATGGCCGCGTCGAGATGGCCCATGCGCATCTGCTGGTATCCGGCCGAGGTGCGCAGCAGCGGATGCTGCGGCTCGAGTGCGAGGCCTTTTTCGAGCTCGTCGCCGGCCAGCTCGATCTGATTCTGGTAGTGATACACACGCGCGCGATGGTTATAGAGGATGGCCGCGTTGGCCGGATTCAGCTTGAGGGCACGGCTGAACTCAGTAAGCGCCTCTTCGTACATGCCATCGCCGCGCAGCGCGAGGCCGGCGACCGTGTGCACGTTCCAGTCATTCGCGGCGCTGGTGAGGAGATTGGCGATGCCGTGCCGCGCGGATTCCTTTTCGCCGCGCGAGAGCAGCATGTAAATGCGATAGAGATTGGCTTCTGTCGAAGCGGGATCGAGCTTGAGCGCTTCGTCAAAGGCACGGCGGGCACGCATTACGTGAATCTGCCCGCCAAAGCCGTGACGCACGTACTGGAGTTCCGCGATGCCCAGGCCGCTCCAGCCGGGCGCAAAGCGCGCATCGGCTGTAGTGACGCGCGTGAACAACGCGTGGGCACGATCGAGGTCGGCGCGGGAACTGGTGCGCGCCATGAACGAGCTGAGCAGCGCGCGGCCCTGCAGGTAGCGCTCGCTGATGGGGCCGGGCAACCCGCCTTCACGCGCGGCGGGACGGCCGTCGCCCTGCGCCACTTCGATGCGGTCGGCAGCGCTGAGGCCATGCAGCGCAGCGAAGACCTCGTTGGAAATCTCGGCCTGCACAGCAATGAGGTCCAGCGAGGATACGCGGATGGCGCCGCCGGAGCGCACGCTCTGTGAGGCCACATCGAGGAGCTGCCAGTTGAGATCGAATCCAACGTCTGAGCGCAGAAAGCTGCCTGCGAGCACATAGGAAACCAAAAGCTTCTGTCCAATGGCCAGAGGATCGAGATTGCTATTGGGCTGTGTGACGGGCAACGACATGAGCGTACTTGATGGGCGCACGATGAGCGCGGGAATGCGAGCCAGGCGCGCGGCGATTGCATCGGCGAGAGCGTAGCCGTAGAGCGGAGCAACCTCTGCCGTGCCGAGGTTCGTGAAGGGCAGCACCACGAGAGAGGCTTCATTGGCACGCTCGATGGCCGACTCGCGGAAACGCTCGGCCAGCATGGAGAGAAATCCGGTGGTACGCTTCTCCGCCTCCGCAGCCGAGATGGGAAGATTGGCTGCAGCGTCGCCGGGAATGATGCCGGTTTCAATCTGCAGCGCCTTCATGATGGTCTTCAGCGCTTCACGCACTTCGGCGGCGGAGGCGTAACGCGCGCTGGGATTTTTTTCGAGACAGGTGGCGATGACGCTCTTCAGCTCCGGCGAAATATCGGGAATAATCGCACTCAAATCGATCGGATC
>JASHVE010000171.1 GCA_030039675.1 Acidobacteriaceae bacterium
CTGGTTGCAATTGCCGCACCCGACACCGCCGAAGATGTGCTGCGCGCGATGCGCAATCATCCGCTGGGTGCGCGTGCCGCAATCATCGGGCGGGTCACGGAGTCTCTTCCCGGCCTGGTGACAATGAAGACAGCGTTGGGTACGGCGCGGATCGTGGACATGCTGGCAGGTGATCAACTGCCGCGCATCTGTTGAGGGCTTCACCATGCACGAAGTGGGAATTGCCAACGCGATTCTCGAAGCAGTTCGGCTAGAGTCCGCCCGCTATGCAACCGCTCGACCGCGCCGAGTGAGCGTGCGCATCGGTGAACTGGCGGCAGTCGATCCCGATTCGCTGCGGTTCTGTTTCGAGGCGCTGATACAAGACACAGAGCTTTCTGACCTGGAACTCGAAATTGAGTTTTGCCCGCGCAGGCAGCGGTGTCCAACATGCGGCGCTGAGTTTACGGTGGTGGATTACGATTTTCGCTGCGCTCGATGCGGTGAAGAGAAAACCGACTTTGTCAGTGGAGATCAGCTCGAGCTGGCATCTCTGGAGATGGAAGAATATGAACCAAGTACCGCTTGAAAGGAAAGTGCTGAAGGAGAACGACCGCATTGCCGCTGAACTGCGCGAGCAGTTTCGCGCGCATAGAACCCTTTGCTTGAACCTGATCAGTTCACCGGGCTCGGGCAAGACCAGCCTGCTCGAGAGGACGCTGGAGGGCATCGGGTCCAATCAGCGGGTGGCCGTACTGACGGGCGATATCCAGACGGAAAACGACGCAAACCGGCTTCGGCGCTTCGGATTTCCGGTAAAGCAGATCACTACAGGCGGCACGTGCCACCTGGATGCGCAGATGATCGGGCGCCACTTGGCAAACTGGGATCTGTACGCCATTGATTTTCTGCTGATTGAAAATGTCGGCAACTTGGTTTGCCCATCGAGCTACGATTTGGGCGAAGCAGCGAAGATCGTGCTGCTCAGTGCGGCTGAAGGCGAGGACAAGCCGTTGAAGTACCCATCGATCTTTTTCAAATCGGAGCTTCTGGTCATCACCAAAACCGACCTGCTACCCTATGTTCCTTTCGACATGGCGCAGGCAGAAGAGAACGCACGCCGTGTAAATCCCGGGATAGAGATTCTGCGGATTTCAAATACCAGTGGTGAAGGGCTTGCACAGTGGCTGGCATGGCTCGAGGAACGCAGGCAGCAATTTTGCGCGGCGCATGCCGCGTCTCTGGTGTAGTACCCGATGAATGTCTTGACGATCCGCCGAGAGATTCAAGTCTCCGGGCTTGTGCAGGGGGTCGGCTTCAGGCCGTTCGTATATCGTCTCGCGGCAGAATTGGGTCTCGCAGGTTCAGTGAAAAACACGGCATCGGGCGTCGTAATTGAGGTGCAAGGTGAGACGGATCTGGTGGAGAACTTTCTGGCCCGGTTACAGGGCGAGGCGCCGCCCCTTTCGCAGATCCTGCACGTCGAAGTTGAGGACATCGATTACGTTGACGAAAACGAGTTCCGCATCGTTGAAAGCTGCAAAGGCCATCCCGTTCGCACGCTGATCTCACCAGACGTGTCAATCTGCAACGACTGTCTGGCTGAGTTGCTTGATCCCAACGACAGGCGCTTTCGCTATCCGTTCATCAACTGTACGAACTGTGGGCCACGTTTCACGATCGTGAAACACATTCCTTATGACCGGCCGAATACTTCGATGGCGAAGTTCCGCATGTGCCCCGCGTGCCAGGCGGAGTACGATGATCCGCGTAGCCGGCGCTTCCATGCGCAGCCGAATGCCTGTTGGGACTGTGGACCGACGCTCGAGCTGTGGACTGAAGAGGAACATCTGCCTCGGGATCGAGACCCGATTACTGCCGTAATTGATTTACTGCGGTCCGGGCGCATCGGCGCAGTCAAAGGGCTGGGTGGCTTTCATCTAGTCGCCGATGCGCTGAATGCGGCTGCCGTGAGTCTTCTTCGCGAGCGCAAGCGCCGGATCGAGAAACCGTTCGCGATCATGGTTCCGAATGTCACGACTGCAGAAGAATTCTGTGAAGTGAGCCAGACTGAACGCGAGGTTCTGCAATCGTTCCAGCGGCCCATCGCGCTGCTGCGGAAGAAGAAGAGGTGCTCCCTCTCCGAGGAGGTAGCACCGCAGAATCGTGATCTCGGCGTGTTTTTGCCCTATACGCCTGTCCATCAGCTGTTGTTCCGGGAAGGAGGTTTCAAGGCGTTGGTGATGACGAGCGGAAACGCGAGCGAGGAGCCCATCGCCATTGACAACGATGAGGCCCGCAAACGACTGCGTGGGCTTGCGGATTTCTTCTTGGTGCACGACCGGGACATTCTTCTGCGGTGCGACGATTCGGTAGTACGCGTCGCGAATACCCAGGCAATTCAAGTGCGCCGGTCGCGCGGGTTTGTGCCTGCTCCCATTCTGCTGCACAAGGAGACGCCCGCGGTTCTGGCCCTCGGCGGAGAGTTGAAGAACACGATCTGCTTTGCAAAGGGGCGGCAGGCCTTTCTTAGCCAGCATATAGGCGATCTCGAAAATCTGGCCGGATACAAGTTTCTGTTGGAAGCGATCGGCCATTTCAGCAAGGTTCTCGAGATCGACCCGGGGATAATCGCCTACGATCTGCATCCGGACTATCTTTCGACCAAGTGGGCCTTGCAGCAAACAGATCGAATTCTCGTTGGGGTGCAGCACCATCACGCACACATCGCGAGTTGCATGGCGGAGAATCACCTGGATGGTGCAGTGATTGGGCTTGCACTCGATGGAACGGGGTTTGGTACGGACGGTCACATCTGGGGCGGAGAAATATTGATCGCCGATTATGAACAATTCACACGCGCGGCGCACCTTGAGTGCGTGCCTATGCCAGGCGGAGCAGCGGCGATCCACGAGCCATGGCGCATGGCTGTGAGCTATCTGGCGCAGTGCCTTGGGCCGGAGTTTCGCAGGGCAAAGCTTCCGTTTCTCGACGGGATCAACCCGAAGAGAATCGAAATTGTGCTCCGCATGATCGAGAGGAGGCTCAATGCTCCTGTAACGTCCAGCTGCGGGCGCCTCTTCGATGCGGTTGCATCGATTACCGGCATTCGTCAGTTTGTAAATTACGAAGGTCAGGCTGCAATCGAACTGGAGATGGCAGCAGATGGCTGTGCAGAGCAGGGCCGTTATCCATTTGAGCTGGCCGCGAATGGCGATGGCTTTGTCATCCGAACGAATCCAATGTTTCAGGCCCTGGTGAGCGACGTGCTTGCGTCGGTTCCCGCAGGCATGATGAGCGCACGCTTTCACAACGGACTCGCGGATGTTCTGGCAAGGACTGCGCGGCTTCTGCGCGAGCGCACCGGTCTGCACCGCGTCTGCGCAAGTGGAGGAACCTTCAACAACGCATTGCTTGTGCAGAAACTTTCCAGGGCGCTTGAAGCAGATGGGTTTGAGGTGTTTCTGCAGAGGCAGGTCCCGTGCGGGGATGGGGGGCTCAGTCTCGGCCAGGCAATAATTGCAACGCATCGTTGCCGATGAGATGAGATGAAGTGCGTAATATGTTTGATGGGAGAGCCGTGATCGCCATCACCGTTGGATCGGCGCTGTGCCTCTAACGTAAGAAACAGCGGCCCCAAGGAATCTGTCAACGTGGTGAGAGGCGAACATGCCTAATTTCGGATCAAAGCCAGCGCCACCAAGCGCAGACAAACGCTGGAAGCTTGTGGATGCCACGATGCGCAAGACCGGAGGAAACGCGCGCGGCTTGATTGAGACGCTCCACACGGTCCAGGAAGCAGTTGGCTTTTTAGACGAAGAGGCCTTGCGCTATGTGGCCCTGTCACTGCGTGTGCCGTTGAGCCAGGCCTACGGCGTAGCAACCTTCTATCACTTTTTCACTCTCAAGCCCGGAGGCAAACACACCTGTGTCATCTGCTTGGGCACTGCTTGTTACATCAAGGGCTCACAGCATCTACTGGATGCTATGCAGCAGACACTGCACATCGCTCCCGGTGAGACAACGGTCGACGGCGAAGTTTCGGTGCTGACTGCGCGATGTCTTGGCTCGTGCGGCTTGGCACCTGCTGTGGTGTATGACCAGGAAGTAGCAGGTAAGGTGGATGCGGCGGCGCTGCGCGCGCATCTGGAGAAATGGATACCGCATGACTCCTGAAGAATTGGATGAGATCGCACGCAAGGAACGGGAGGCTCAGCGGAGCTTTGCACGGCGTGTGAACGTGTGCGTTGCGGCGGGATGTCTCTCCTGCCAAGGCGATGCACTGAGGGATGCGTTGACGAAAGAGGCCGCGAGCCGCGGAGCAGAAGACAGGTACCACGTGAAAGGCGTTGGGTGTTTGGGGCTGTGCTCTGAGGGGCCGTTAGTCTCAACCAGCACGGGCCAGCTTTACCAGCGTGTGTCGGCTGCCGACGCAGGCGCGATTATCGACAGCCTGGAAGGGCAACCCGTTGAACGCCTACTGTGCTCCATGGACACACCGTTTTTTCGACGCCAGAAAAAAATTGTTTTGGAGAACTCGGGCATCATCGATCCCGAGCGCATCGAGGAGTACATCGCGCAGAACGGTTACCATGCGCTCGTTAAGGCTTTGACGGAAATGACACCGCAACAGGTAATCGCCGAGATCACCAACAGCGGATTGCGCGGGCGCGGCGGGGCCGGCTATCCAACCGGGCTGAAATGGAGCACCGTGGCGAAGGCCGTAGGAGGCCAGAAGTACGTGGTGTGCAATGCAGATGAGGGCGATCCTGGGGCGTTCATGGACCGCAGCGTTCTGGAAAGTGACCCACATCGCGTGTTGGAAGGAATGCTGATTGCGGCTTATGCGGTTGGCGCTTCGGAGGGCTATATTTATGTCCGCGCCGAGTATCCGCTGGCGATCAAGCGATTGAAGATCGCGATTCGCCATGCGGAACGATTTGGGCTTCTGGGCGCGAATATCTGCGGGATGGGATTCAATCTGCATATCGATCTGCGGCTGGGCGCAGGAGCCTTTGTCTGCGGCGAGGAAACCGCGCTGATCGCCTCGATTGAAGGCAAGCGCGGCACGCCGCGTCCGCGTCCACCCTATCCGGCGATGGAGGGTCTGCTCGGCCAGCCGACGTTGATTAACAACGTAGAGACCTATGCCAATGTTCCACCGATCCTGCGTAACGGCGGCGCATGGTACGCGCAGATAGGTACGGAGAAAAGCAAGGGAACGAAGGTCTTTGCACTGGCCGGCCGCGTGCGCAATACAGGCTTGGTAGAAGTGCCCATGGGAATCAGCTTGCGCGAAATGGTTTTCGAGATCGGCGGAGGCATCCCGGACGGAAAGCAATTTAAGGCGGTGCAAACTGGCGGCCCTTCAGGCGGCTGCCTGCCGGCGGAAACGCTCGACATGCCGGTGGACTATGAATCTCTTGCCCGCGCAGGCTCGATCATGGGCTCGGGCGGAATGATCGTAATGGACGAAACTTCGTGCATGGTGGACGTGGCGAAGTATTTTATGGATTTCTGCATGACCGAGTCGTGCGGCAAGTGCATCCCATGCCGCGTAGGCACCTATCAGATGCATCGCATCCTGAGCGCGATCACCAATATGTCTGCGACCGAACAGAATCTGCGGCTGCTGGAAGAGCTCTGTGATCTGGTCAAGCATACGAGCTTGTGCGGACTCGGGCAGTCGGCTCCTAATCCGGTGTTGAGCACACTGAAATATTTCATTGCCGAATACAGGGAGCATGTTCGCGAACACAAGTGTCCGGCTGGTGTGTGTGGGAAAGAAATACCTGAGAAGGTTGGCGCATGAGCGCAACAGGCGCAGTAAAGACGCTGAAGATTGATGGCCGCGACTGCAGCGCGCGGTCCGAGGAAACTATTTTTAACGTTGCTCGGGAGAACGGCATCTTTATTCCACGCCTCTGCGAGCTCGAAGGGCTTTCGACCGTGGGCGCGTGCAGGTTGTGCCTCGTGGAAGTTAAGGGCTCAAACAAACTCTTGCCAGCGTGCACGACCGCCGTTGACGAGGGAATGGAGATCACCACCAGTTCGGAGCGGCTGCAGAGCTATCGCAAGATGATCATCGAGCTGCTGTTCACAGAAGGCAACCACATCTGTTCGGTCTGCGTTTCGAACGGCCACTGCGAACTGCAGGCGATGGCTCAGACACTGGGTGTCACGCACATGCATCTTCCCTATCGCTATCCGGAGAAGCTGGTAGATGCGTCACACGACCGCTTCGTGCTCGATCACAACCGATGCGTGTTATGCACACGTTGCGTGCGGGTGTGCGACGAAATCGAGGG
>JASHVE010000172.1 GCA_030039675.1 Acidobacteriaceae bacterium
CCGTGGTGAAGCTTGCCGTCACTCCGGGAATGCCGTCTTTGTTGATCTCCGAGATCAGCGCACCGACCGTCGTCGCCGTTGTGGTGAGAGTGCTCACGGTGCCGTCGGGATTGGTAATGGTAAAGATCAGGCTTCCGGCGATCGCGTCGCTCTGTTGCGCCGCCGTTGTCAAAGAGCCGGCCGTGTCTTTGGAAAGATCGACAAACTTGCCGGCATTGCTCTGCTGTACGGTGCCGCCGGCATCACCCACGCTCGCTGAGGTTAGCTTGGCGAAGAACAGATCGTCAATCGACGAGCCAGTGGCGGACGAGTCGCCCGTGTAGATGGATATCCCCGCCTGTGAGCCATTGAATACCTGATTCTGGTTGTATGTCGTCGTCGATCCGATGTTGTTGATCTCGGACAAAATCGATTGATATTCCTGGTTTGCAGCCGATTCCTGCGCGCTGTCGAGGGTGCCGTTTGAAGCTTCGGTCGCCAGTGTGATGGCGCGATTCAGCAGACTTGTTACCTGCGACAAGGCGCCATCGGCCACCTGCAACAGGCCGACTCCCTCAGTCGAGTTGGTCTCAGACTGGGTGAGCGCCGAGGAGTTGGCAGCCAGGCCGTTGATAAGCGAAAGACCTGCGGCGTCATCTGCGCCCGAGTTGATGCGCGAACCAGAGGAAAGCTGCTGCAGAACCGTTTGCAGGCTGTTGTTCGTGTTGTTCAGATTGTTCTCTGCGTAGATGGCTGACAGATTGTTCAAAACTCCGAGGGCCATGGGATGCAACTCCTTTGGGGATGCTGCGCTCCCTCGGAATCCCAACCGGGGCTGTCGCCGTAGGGGCCTTCGTGCATCCACCCCATTCATCGGTGAGGGTCAAAATAACTTTAGTCATAATTTTTCGGAGCGCTCTCGTCATCTTTGTCGCGGCCCGATCCATATTGCCTCGCATTAGTTCAAACGCTGTCTTGCTATGCGCCAAAAACTGCGCGAATACGAGTCATGCATCTGTCCCGCATCGAATCAATCCGCCGGCAAGAACACGGCAAAGCATGAAGGCATATTGCCGCGCGACAAAAAAACGGCGGCTTGAGGAAGAATCCTCAAACCGCCATCGGTCTCACCCGAGACCGCATTGCTCTCTGCTCTAAACCGTTATTCCAAACCTCCAGGACCGGGCGCGGGCGGAGCCTGTTGACCCGCCGGCGGTGCAGGAGGCGGTCCCTGTCTGTGCTCCCACTGACCGCCCCGGCCACCCTGCGGACGGTCGCTCTCGCGGAACTGTTGAACCTGCTTCCATTGGTCCGGTGTCAGCTTACTGCGAATTGCGAGAAGAAAACGTGCATTCCCCTTTTCGAGCTCAGCCCGCGCCTGGGCAATCTTGTCGATCTGCGCCAGGATCGCGCTTTCATTGGGTTCGTCGGCGCGCATCAGCGGCTGCATCTCCACTTCCGCCTTTTCCACGTTGGCCCTCAGGTCAATCAGCGTCATCCGATGCTCTTGCAGAATCCCATCCATCGCCTTGCGCTGATCGTCGGTAAGCTTAAGCCGCTCCACAATCCGGGGATTGTTCCAAAACTGGCCCTCAGGGCCGGCAAACCGGAACGCCCGTTCCATCGGGGGCCGATGATCTCCAAAACCAGGTCTCATGTTGGGTCCGCCGCCAGGCCCCTGGGCGACAGCCAGCACACCAGCCATCCAAACCGCAACGACCCCGAGAGCGAACCGCCTTGCAATTGCTCGCCTCATTTCTCTCCTCTCTACCTGCCAATTACCCGCTTCAATCTATTACTAACCGGTGCTAACTATTGGTCCCCGTCACTATCCATCAACTGCGCCAACGGCTCCATTGCTGCCGGCACGGCCCGCGACACATCGTTATCGACATCGGCCAATAGGTCCTCATCCGTGTTGCTGGCACGCTGCTGGACGATGACCTGCCGCTGTTTCGCCGCCTGATCAGCCTTCCCCTTGGCAATCGCCTGCCGGTGATATTGGTAGAGCCCTCCCGTCAGGCTACCCGCGGCGAGAACACAACCCAACGCCCAGCCTACGGCCAGCCGCCAGCCCCTGTGCACCGCGAGGGGCGCCACGATCCGCGGGCGATCATACACCGCCTCACTCCAGGCATGTACGCTCTGCCGGAAGTTCGCAAGCGCCTGATCCAGCGTTGGCTCCGCGAACCGATCGCGCTCATTCCTTCCCTTGCCGTTCTCCTGCAAACTCATAGCTTGCCTCCCAGTTCCGTACGCACCTTACCAAGCGCCCGCGAGAGGTGCGCCTTCACCGTGCCTTCGCTCAACCCCGTAGACCGCGCAATGTCGCTCAGTTCCTGCTCCTCGACATAGCGCAAGAGGAAGACCGTCCGCTGCCGTTCGCTCAACCTTTCAACGGCCTTCCAAACCCGCTCCACCTGCTCGCGCGCCAGCATCTGCTGCTCGGCGGTGCGCTCACCGCTGGGCAGCCACTCGCTAGCCTCGTCCAGATCCACTGCATTCGTACGCGTATTCCGCCAGAATTGCAGCCTGCGGTTCCGCCAGTGGTCTTTCTGCAAATTGATGGCGATCCGCATCAGCCAGGTCATTGCGGTCGATTCGCCGCGAAATCGCGCCCAGTTCCGATGGGCCTTCAGGAAACATTCCTGTGTCAGCGTTTCAGCCAAGTCAATGTCTCGCGTCGAGGCCAGCAAGAACCGGAAAATCTGCGGCCGGTGACTCTCGACGATGCGCGCAAACCCTTCTGCGGCAACCTCTTCCGCCGTTTTCGCCGTCATCGGTTCGATAGCTGTTCCGGCTGCCATCACTCTGGTAGACGCCCGTGTATTGCGCAAGTTTACAATCTCCCATTGCATTTTCGCGCCGCCCAAACACACGTCTTCTACCCAACTTGCAGCGCCTTTCTTCTTCGACACCTCTTTTGCCAAAGAGTGGCGCAGGCGCTCCAATCAAAGAGGCATTTTCCAGACCGGGAACTTCAGGTGTCTGATTACAGCGATATAATTTCATGCGGCAACGAAAGCAGTAATGGAGACACAGGATGATTTCACGGCGTACTTTCGTCAATGGCCTGGCTGCAGGCGTCGCAGGCACGGCATTCGCGTCCACAGCTAAGAGTTACGCGCAGATCATGGGCGCCAATGACCGCGTCAATTTTGCCATCAACGGTCTGAATGGCCGCGGCCACGCACATCTTTCCGCCATGAAAAACCTGAGCAAGGATGCTCGCGTGGCCTACATCTGCGATGTGGATACCAATATACGCAACAAATTCGCGGCAGATGCCCACCAGGCTCTCGGCTACACGCCGAAGGCCGAGGCAGACTTCCGCAATGCCCTTGCCTCGAAAGAAGTGGACGCTATTACGATTGCGACGCCCGATCACTGGCATACGCCAATGGCCGTTCTTGGGCTCAAGGCCGGCAAGCACGTCTACGTCGAAAAGCCCTCCAGCCAGAACTGCCGCGAGGGCGAACTGCTCGTCGCCGCGCAAAAGAAATACGGCAAGCTCGTGCAGGTGGGAGATCAGCAGCGCTCCTCCGATTACACCATCAAGATGATCCAGCAGATCCATGATGGCTACATCGGTACACCTTACCTCGCCCGCGCCTGGTACGTGAACACCCGTGGTTCGATGGGCATCGGCAAACCAGCTTCCGTGCCCACCACACTGGACTGGGATCTTTGGCAGGGTCCCGCGCCGCGCAGCGAATACAAGGACAATATTCATCCTTATAACTGGCACTGGCTGCGCCGCTACGGTACCGGCGAAACGCTCAACAACGGCACGCACGAGGTGGACATCTGCCGATGGGCTCTGCAGGCTGAGATTCCAGAGACCGTCTCCGCAACCGGCGGGCGCTATCAATTTAAGGACGACTGGCAGTTCTACGACACGTTAATGACCGACTTCGGCTATGCCGACAAGACCATCTCCTGGGAAGGCCGCAGCTGCCAGGGCATGAAGGTCTACGGCCGCGACCGCGGATCGGCGATCTTCGGCACCAGGGGAACGGTGGTGATCGATCGGGACGGGTACGACGTGTTTGACTGGAAGGGTAAGCAGACCGACCAGTACCGCACTGGCACTCAAACCCGGAGCAGCGACACGATCGGCCAGGACTCCATGACCGACGCGCACTTCGCCAACTTCATCGCCGCCATACGGGGCCAGGGGCAGCTCCATTCGCCGATCCCGGTGGCGAACGTCACTGTAACCATGCTCCTGCTCTCCAACATCGCCTGGTTTGTCGGCCGCAGGCTACACCTAGACACAGAAACTGCGCACATCCTCGACGACGCCGAGGCAATGAAATACTGGGGTCGTCAGTACGAAAAGGGTTGGGAAGTGACGGTCTAGAGCCGGCCTCGTCAGGTGAGTTCACGAGACCACTTACCATTTGGGACCCGCCTTGTCGCCGGGCCCCATTCGTCGGCGGCTGGTCGCGCGGCTGCTCATAACAGCAGTTGCGCTCCCGCAAACAAGCTTCACAACCTCATCTCCGGTGCCAGCCCGTCTGTAACAATGAAATGGACGAGCCTTTGCGCCTTTTGCATACCGCATACAAAGATCGCTCCCGCATCGCGCTACGCTGAAGATCCATCCAAAAAGCGAGAGGAGACGTTAAATCGATGCCTGCTCAAACTGTAACCTTGCCCGCGGCGCAAGCCGGAACCCTTACGCTGGGCGGCGACCTTACCGTCAACCGCATGGGCTTTGGCGCGATGCGCATTACCGGCAAGGGGATCTGGGGCCCTCCGGAAGACCGGAATGCCGCACTGGCGACTCTGCGTCGCGCCGTGGAACTTGGCGTCAACTTTATCGACACCGCCGACTCGTACGGGCCGGATGTCTCTGAGGAGCTCATCGCGGAAGCGCTTGCTCCCTACCCTGTCGGCCTGGTGATCACGACGAAAGTCGGCTGGACCCGGCATGGCGCCGGCATTTGGCAGCACAACGCCAGCCCCGCCCACATCGCGCAAGCGATCGAAGGCAGCCTGAAGCGCCTGCGGCTCGAACGCATCGACGTGTACCAGCTGCATGTACCTGATCCAGCTACCTCTTTTGACGCGTCGATGGAAGCGATCGCCCGCCTGCAGGAGCAAGGCAAGGTGCGCCACATCGGACTCTCGAATGTGACGCTCGAACACATTCAGCGGGCGCAAAAGATCGTTCCCATCGTTTCGGTGCAGAACCGCTATAGCTTCTCTGACCGCGAATGGGACTATGTGCTCGATTACTGCCAGGCAAACGGCATTGCGTTCATGCCCTGGGGACCGATGGCGCAGGGACGCAGGGCCAATGAGGTGATCGCGAAGATCGCTGTGAACCGCAACGCCTCTACTGCTGTTATCTCGTTGGCATGGCTGTTGCGCCGATCGCCGGTTACGCTGCTTATCCCGGGAACCGGTTCCGTGAAGCACGTCGAGGAGAACATCAGTGCCGCTGCGCTTCAGCTCACCGACCAGGAATTTGACGAGCTGAATGCCGTGGTGCCCAGGCCCTACTCGCTGCGGGCTTGAATCTGCAACACGTGTTACGCCAGCGCGAGGTTCAGATTGTCGATGGCTTCGTCGATCTCCGTTGTGTTCTTGAATCCGACGGTCACTGAATCTACGCCCGCATTCTTGAACGCGAAGCGCATTGCGCGCTGGCGGTCTTCGTGGTTGAAGACGCCTTCGCCGATAAGTTTCATGCTGACGACGCCCATGCCGAGTTGCCGCGCCTGCTGCACGTGGTCGACGACCTCGTTCACGTTGCCGAGCTCGTCGGCGTCGGCCACTTCGGCATCCATGCGCACGCCTTTGTGGTTCATGCGGATCATGGCGATCTGCAGCCATTCCGTCTTGGGAACCTGGCGTAGAGCGGGCAACCCGTGCACGGAAGCGCCGTGACTGCGGATCGTCTTCTGCTGCTCGGCTTCGAGAATCGCGTCCTGCCAGCGGCGCGTGTCCTGCGGCCACGTGCCGGTGTGCTGCCAGTGGAGAAGCATGATGTCGAAGTAATCGGTGGAAGAATTGCGGCGCAGCTCGTCCAGTTTGGCGTGAGGATCGATGCCTTCGCTCGTCGTAACCTTCGTCATCAGCACGTAGCTTTCGCGCGGGATACCTTTGAGCGCCACGGCGAGCATCTGCTGCGACCGGCCGTAAGATTCGGCAGTCTCAAAAAAGCGGATGCCACGGTCGTAAGCGTGATGGACCAGCTGCGTAAGGCCTTCCTGTCCAATCGACTGCTGGATCTTGCCGCTGAAGCTGCCTGTGCCGAGCGCGAGACGCGTAACCTTCACATCGGATTTGCCCAGTGTGACCAAGCTTGTTGCTGTCTCGCGCTCAGCGTGCAATGTACCCACGCCGGCAAGAGCGCCGGCGGCAACGCCGGCTTTAAGAAAGTTTCGCCGGGATAACTCACTCATCTTGACACGTCCTTTCCTTCAAGGCGCGGGTTCTACACCAGCGCAAGATTCACGTTCTCGATGGCCTCGTCAACCTCAGCCGTGCTCTTGTATCCCACTGTGACCGTGTTGACGCCGGCCTGGCGGAAGGCGAATCGCATCGACGCCTGACGATCGGCACGGTCTGTAAACGAGCCCTCGCCGATCAGCTTCATGCTGATCACACCCAACCCGGCCTTGCGCGCCTGATGAACGTGCTCTACAACTTCGTCCACATTGCCGGGGACATGACCGCGGGGGTCTTCGGAATCCATGTGCGCGCCCTTGTGGTTCATGCGAATCATCGCGATCTGCAGCCACTTGTTGTCCGGCACCTGGCGCAGCGCGGGAAGGCCGTGGATCGAGGCTCCGTGACCGCGGATTGCCTCTTTGTGTTGCATCTCGGAGAGCCCATCCTGCCAGCGCAAGCTGTCGGTGGGCCAGGTTGCGGTGTGCTGCACGTGCAGCAGCATGATGTCGACATAATCGGTTTGCATCTGCCGGCGCATTTCATCCACGGTGGCTTGTGGATCGGCATCGTCGGTGGTCACCTTCGACATAAGCACGTAGCTGTCGCGCGGAAGCCCCTTGAGCGCAATGCCCAGCATCTCCTGCATCTGCGGATAAGCCTGCGCAGTCTCAAAGAAACGGACGCCGCGATCGTAGGCATAGCGCACCAGACTGGTGAATCCTTCCTGGCCCAGGTCGCGCTGCACACGCCCGTTAAAGGTGCCAGTGCCAAACGCCAGACGCGTGACTTTTACGCCGGATTTTCCCAGCGTCACCCAGCTTGTCGCGGTAGCGCGTTCTGCTTCGAGAGGAAGTGTGCCCACGCCGGCTAAAGCGCCGGCAGCTACTCCAGCTTTCAAAAAGTGTCGTCTGGAAATTTGCGGCATTTTAACCTCGGCGTTGGCCCAGAGAACGCCAATTGCCCGCAATGTTAGCACATTTGGCCATTGAACCGCATTCACGAGGAATACATTTGCTGTGACGAATTTCTTATTCCGGTACTTCGACCTGTGCGGGCGCGGGCTTGCTCGCTCGCGTGGTGGTGATCATCACTACGCTGGCCAGCACGCACAGGCTGCCCACGATCGTCCGCGTACCGAGCGGTTCTCCGCCGGCAAAGTAGCCGAGCAGTACTGCAACAACCGGATTCACGTACGCATACGTTCCAACTTTGGTCGGTGACTGGTGATGAAGCAGCCACAGATAGGCGGTGAATCCAATGATCGACCCGGCGACGATGAGATAAAGCAGCGCGAGCCACGCCTCGAGTGGTATAGCCGAGGGATGAAAGCCGCGCAACTCTCCGCGGGCTGCCGCGGCCAGCGTAAGCAGCAGGCCGCCAGCCAGCATCTGCGCGCCGGAGCTCATGGACTTCGATGCGGGCAGCGGGAGCTTGCGCGTTAGTGCCGACGCCACTGACCAGCTTATCGCGCCAAAGATGAGCGCGACAGCGCCCGCGCGATCAATGGGCGCTCCGCCGAGATTGAGCGAATGACTGACGAGCACGGCCACGCCGCACGTCCCCGTCAAAAGCGCAATGGCCAGCCTGACGGTGAGCCTCTGCGTGCGCAGCAGCGCAATTTCAGAAAGAGCCATGAAGGCGGGGATAGTGGCGAGCATCACTGCAGCCACGCCGGAGGGCACGCGTTGCTCTGCCCAAAACAACAGCCCGTAGTCGCCAACAAAGATCAGCGCGGCCAGCAGAAGAATGGACATCCACTGGCGCGAATTCGGGTTGCGCTCACCTTTGATGCGCACCCATCCGTAGAGCGCGAAACCCGCGGCCAGGAAGCGCATTGCGGCGAAAAGAAACGGCGGGACGGCCTGCACGCCAATCCGAATGGCGAGAAAGGTAGAGCCCCAGACGAAGTAGATGATCGCAAAGGCCAGCAGGGTCTTGGCGCGAACGGGTTGAGCTTGAGCGTTCACGGGATGCGGTCAGCCTTTCAATTCCCTGTTCCCTACTCCCTGTTCCCCGCCTTTACCAGCTATGCAACCATTCGTCGTCGCGCCCGATGCGCACCGGCGCATGGAAGAGCTCGCTCAACCTGGCTTCAGTCAGCAGATCTTCGCGAGGGCCGTCGCCTACGATGCGGCCGTCGCGCATCAGAATGATGCGGTCGATCTCGGGAAGAATGTCACCGAGATGGTGCGTTACGAGAACCAGGCCGGTGCCTTCGGCCGCGAGCCGGCGCAGCGTCTCGCGCAGTTCGCGTTGCGCAGCAAGGTCGAGCGCATTCGAAGGCTCATCGAGCAGCAACTGGCGTGGACGATGCACAAGCGCCCGCGCAATGAGGATGCGCCGCTTTTCGCCCGCAGACATGGTGCCGACGAGTTGCTCGGCGAGCCGCGTCGCTTCCATGCGCTCCAGCGCCTCCCAGGCGCGCCCGCGCATCTCTTCGGTGACGTGCAGATTGGGCCACAGCGTGGAAGCCGAAAAAAATCCCGCGATCACGGCATCGAGGCCGGTGGTCACCGCCGTGCGCTCGCCGGGCAGATCAGTGCCGACTATGCCGAAGTGACGGCGCAGCTCAGTCAAGTCCCAGCGCTCGCGGCCAAAGATGCGAACGTGCATTCCAGGATGGACGATTGGATATACCTGGCAAGTGACTGTGAGGATAAGCGTCGATTTGCCGCAGCCGTTGGGGCCGAGGATGGCCACGTGCTCGCCGGTGCGGATGCTCAAATTCACGTCGTGCAGAACCATGCGTTCGCCGCGCGCAACATTCACCTCGCGCAGCTCAAGAAATTCTGCCTGATCTGTACCGCCGGCCGACGTATTGGAAGAAGATGTGCCGGCTTCGAGTCTTTCCGACGGCTGCAGCGGATTGCGGCTCATGATCGTGTCCACGAAATTCAGATTAACGCATTAAAGAAATCACCAGTGTCAAACAGCCGCGCCGGCACGGTTAACCTGCTACATTGAAGTGTTGATGCTATGAGCGATGTTTCTCTTTTCCTGATTCCCCGCGGCTTCCGTTTTGGCGCAACAATAGCCGGAATTAAGGCCAGCGGCCGACCGGATTTTTCGCTGATCGTGGCCGATACGCCGGCAAGCGCGGCTGCTGCCTTTACGGCCAACCGCGTCATCGCCGCGCCGTTGACGATCGATAAAGAAAATCTCCGCGCCACGGGCGGCAAAGTGCGAGTCGTGGCCATCAACGCGGGGAATGCAAACTGCGCCGCGGGCCAGGCGGGCTTGCATGCGGCCCAGGCTACGTGTGCTGCTGCTGCGGAGGTCTTCGGCTGCAAGCCGGAAGAGGTGTTTCCCTCTTCGACAGGTGTCATTGGCGTTCCGCTGCCTGCCGAGAAACTGAGCGCGGCCATGCCCGGCCTGGCGGCGCGAATCAGCTCCGAATCGGATCACTTTCTCGAAGTGGCGCACGCCATTCTCACCACCGATCTGGTGGAGAAGACGGCCTTCGCGCGGTTCGAAGCGCAAGACGCAGCTGGAAAAACGGGCGAGGTGCGGATTGCCGCGCTGGGCAAAGGCTCGGGGATGATTCACCCGCAGTTAGCGCCCCACGCAACGATGCTGGTGTACATCCTGACCGATGCGGCGATTGAGCCTGCGGACCTGAACGACTATCTGCGGGCGGCGATTGAGAAAAGCTTCAATCGCATCTCGGTAGACGGCGACACGTCGACGAATGACACGGTGTTGCTGCTAGCCTCCGGCGCAAGCGGCGTCTCCATCGGCGCGCACGATGCATCGTTCCAGGCGACTCTTACGCAGGTATGTACCTCGCTGGCGCGGCAGATTGTGGCCGACGGCGAGGGCGTTTCGCACGTTGTAGAATTGCGGATCACCGGCGCAGCTTCTGATGCTGACGCGCTACGCGTGGCCAAGGCCATTGCACACTCGCCGCTGGTGAAGACAGCGTGGGCGGGATGCGATCCCAATTGGGGACGCCTGGCCGCCGCGATCGGCTACTCCGGTGCAGAGATCGACCCGGCGCGCATCGACATCAGCTTTGGCACACTGCCCATCTGCCGCGACGGAGGCCGCGCTCCCGGCTACGACGAGACCGCAGCGCATGCCTACCTCGGCCAGAAGGAGTTTTCGATCTCGATTGAACTTCACCAAGGCAACGGATCGTGTGTGTTCTGGACGACTGATCTAACGGCGGAATACATTCGCATTAATGCGGATTATTCCACATAGAGGCCTTCGAGCCTTAGCTGTCCGGAGAGCCTGATGACTACACGCAAACGTAAAGCACGCGTCGCTCCTGAAGACGACAAGAACTTCTCACTCATCTCCAACGCAAAGCTACGCGCGCTGTACGCCGCCATGCTTCAGTGCCGCATGCTGCGGAAGCATGTCCGCTCCTTCTTGCCAGGCAGACAACGCGCTGCTTTGCCGGGTGGCCGAGAAGCGTCGGCCGCCGGCGTGATCCTCGACCTGCGTCCTGGCGACGCACTCTTTGGGCCGCGCGGCGATCTGGCGTCGCGGTTTTTGAAAGGTGTTTCGCTCGATACCATCTTCTCAGTGCTTTTTTCGTCGCGCCGTCATGGTGGCGACTCACTGGCACCGTGCGATCTTCGAGTGAACGTGTTCCCTGCATTGGAGACCTTCGCGGACCGGCTTGATTTGGCGCTTCGCGCCGCCCGGCTCTGTGCACGAGAGAAAAAGATCGCGGTTCTTCTCTTGGATTTCCAGGAAGCCGGCGATGATGCGTTGGAAGAAGCACTGTGCTCGGCAGCAGCGGCGCGATTACCATTGATCTTCCTTTGTCACAGCCGGTCGAAGAAAGTGGACCTCACTCACCAGGCACAGCACTGCGGATTACCCGGCATCACAGTCGACGAAGCAGATGTGGTGGCCATCTATCGCGTCGCCTCGGAAGCGATCGCTCACGCACGCCGCGGCAACGGGCCTACACTGATCGAATGCAGACGCTGGACGATCCGAAGCGCGAGACCGCCACAGAGGATCAGTAGCGATGCCGTCCGTAACATGGAAACCTACTTGGGCGACAAGGGATTATTCAGCAGCCAATTCAAGACCGAAGTTATTTCGCAATGCAGAGCTGAGCTGGATGAAGCAGCTGCCAAGGCTCGCGGCCGCGCACACAAATCTGCGGCAAAGCGCCGCAAAAAGCAGCGTTAAGCTGCTCGCTTCGCAATCTCATCGGCGAGGCGCCGCGGAGTTCTTACTTGGCCCGCGGATGCGTACGGTCGTAGACCTGCGTCAACTGAGCTGTCGTGAGCTGCGTATAGCGCTGCGTGGTCGAGAGGCGTTCGTGGCCGAGCAACTCCTGAATGGCGCGCAGGTCGGCCCCTTCTTCAAGCAGATGCGTGCCGAAGGCGTGACGCAGCGTGTGCGGGTGCACGTCCGACGATAAGCCGCGCAGAATCGCGATGCGCTTGACGATGCGTCCTACGCTGCGGGTTGTCAGCCGCGCCCTGCTGGCCGCAGTTACCCCGCGCAGCAGCAGATTGAGAAAGAGCGCCGGTGTCTCCGCTTTGGCCGCGGCCAGGCGCGCTGACCGCTCTGCGAGATAAGCCCGCAGAGCCTGCGCGGCGGCGTCGCCAAGCGGCACGTAACGCTGCTTGCTGCCTTTGCCGCGCACCAGTACGGCTTCGTTGGCCCAGTGAATGTCTTTGAGGTTCAGTCCGGTCAGCTCGGCGTTGCGGATGCCGCAGCCGTAGAGCATCTCCAGGATCGCGCGGTCGCGCGCGGGCCAGCTCG
Source organism: Acidobacteriaceae bacterium (assembly GCA_030039675.1). GTDB lineage: Bacteria > Acidobacteriota > Terriglobia > Terriglobales > Acidobacteriaceae > Telmatobacter. The sequence goes on from JASHVE010000172.1 coordinate 12,118, forward strand.
CTGCGTCATCGCGCACTGTGTCCACTACGCGGTTCATCTGCTCGATGGATGGAACGCGCGGCAGATGCTTGGGCAGCTTGGGTGTGGAGACGAGCGATGCCGCGTTTTGTTCGATGTGCTTTGCGCGCGCCAGCCACTTGAACCAGCTGCGAATAGCCGCCAGCGCACGCGCAGCCGATGCCTTGGAAAGTTTGCGCTCGTACAGCGTGCCCAGATAGGCGCGAATATGTGTGTGCTCGATGTCCCTGGCGGCAAGATCCGGATGCGATTCCCGCAGCCACGCCGCAAATCCATCCAGCTCCCGCCGGTAGGCGCGCAGCGTGTGCACCGAGGCCCCGCGCTCGTTCGTGAGCACGCGAAGATAGTCGGCGACCAGGCCGTCGAGCGCGGCAGCTACCGGCATCGTTGTGCTCATGCAGGTTCCTTCATTGAATCGGCCGCCGCGTCTTCGCTCTCTGCTCCCGCAGCTTGGGGATCTTCGGACCTGCGCCCGGCGCGGGGATGATGCATGCGATGGACGGCCTTCAAGCGGCCCAGCGCGAGATGCGTATAGACCTGTGTCGTGGAGATGTCAGCGTGGCCGAGCAGTAGCTGCACGCTGCGCAGATCGGCGCCATTCTCTACCAAGTGCGTGGCGCAACTGTGCCGCAACATGTGCGGGCTCGCCGAGCCATTGGCCATCTTCACCAGATGCCACACCCACTGGCGGGTCAGCGGCATGCCGCGCAGCGAGAGAAAGAGACGCGCAGCGTCAGGCCGCACAGGCTTATGCTTGCGGGCTGTGCTGATGCGCTCAAGGTGCGGTCTGCCTTCGCGCAGGTACTCCTCCAAAGCCTCTAAAGCGGAGCGCCCCAGCGGCACAATACGCTCCTTGTCACCCTTACCGCGCACCTGTACGCGCCCCAGATCGAGGGCTAAGTCACTGGTCGAAAGTGAAGTGACTTCGGAGACGCGCAATCCGCCGGCATACAGCAGCTCGAGAATCGCGCGGTCGCGCAGCGCCGTGGCCTGCGCCTGGGGATGCGAAGCGGCCATGCCGGCACGCTCCAGCATCTCCGTCACTTCCGGCTCGGCCAGTGATTTGGGCAAAACCTTCCACGCCTTCGGTGATTCGACATTTACCGTAGGGTCATGATGGATGCGCCGGTCGAGGAGCAACCACTTGTAAAAGCCGCGCAGGCAGCTCAATTTGCGCGCCGCGGAGCGCGAGTCCATGCTGTGGCGGCGCAGATGCTCGAGAAATGCGGCCACATCGTCCTGGACGGCCGTCAGCAGCACGCCATTCCGGCTCTCAAGAAACTCCGCGAAGGTGCGCAGGTCGCTCAGGTAGGCCTCGCAGGTAAGCGGCCGCAGGCCCTTCTCCACGCGCAGATAAGCCTGGTAGTCCTTGAGCAGCGCGAGATTGCGGGAACCGTCCACACCTCCGATTATCCGCGCTCTGAAGGGCCAGTTTCCGCAGCGTGAAGACCTGCTGTACCACCTTCATCAAGGAATCAACATCGGCAATAATCGTTCCCGATCTTGATCGCAAATCTAACAAAGGCCGCGTCAAACCATGCGAACTTAGCTCGTAAGCGAGGCGGTTGCGGCTTGCGCATGCTGCATCCGCGTGCAAAAACGACCCATTTTGGAAGAAAATAGGCAGAGATGAATCTTTTGAGCAGGATTGAGGAACGTTTGACACCCGCAGAATTGGATGTGCGAAAGTGGTCCGCAGAAGAGTTTGAGCGGCTGGTCTTCGAATGCCAGCCGCGAGTTGCCGTCTTTGATTGCGATGGAACTTTGTGGGGCGGCGATGCAGGGTACGGATTCATGACCTGGTCTCTGGAACAGGGGCTGGTGTCGCGCGCAACCAGCGACTGGATTGACACCCGGCATCGCGCCTATCGCGCCGGCAAGGTAAGCGAAGAAGAGATCTGCGGCGAGATGGTCCAGATTTACGCTGGACTGCGAGATCAGGAGCTGCGCGCCGCCGCGGCGCAGTATTTCCAGCAGTTCATTCGCGGCCACATCTTTCCGGAGATCGCTCGTCTCGTGGCAACCCTTGACGAAGGCGGCGTGGAGCTCTGGGCCGTCAGCTCGACCAACCGCTGGGTCATTGCGGAAAGTATGCGCGAGTTCGGAATCCCTCCTCAGCGGGTGCTGGCCGCCGAGGTGCGCGTCGCCAACGGCGTGATCACCAGCGAGATTGTGGACGTGCCCACGGACGAGGGCAAGGCCGTCGCTCTGCGGCGCGTAGGCCTGACCCAGCCGGACGCGGTCTTCGGCAACTCGGTGCACGACCTGGCCATGCTCGTCATGGCCCGCTGCCCCTTTCCGGTGAACCCCTCGCCGGCGCTTCTGGCGGAAGCGGCAAAGCGCGGATGGGGTTACTTCCGGCCCGCGTCGGTCGAAGGGCTCGACGGAGCGGTGGGCGGCGAATAGGGCCCATTTCTTTCGTCTACACTGGAGGCGTGGAAGAAAGTTCGGCTAACACTCCATCCCGTCCTGCCGGCCCCGCGCTACGCTTTGTAGCCGCGGCACTGATTGTGCGGGACGGCGAGGTGCTCATCGGCCAGCGCCGCCCCGATCAGCCCATGGCCTCAATGTGGGAGTTTCCTGGCGGCAAGATCGAGGCCGGCGAGAGCCCGCAGCAGGCACTGGCCCGCGAGCTGAGTGAAGAGCTGGGCATCCGTGCCAGTATTGGCCCACCGGTTACCCGCATCCGCCACAATTACCGGCACGGCGGCGCCGTGGATTTGCAGTTTTTCGCGGTACGTGAGTTCGTGGGAGAAATCGTGAACCACATCTACCAGCAGATCCGCTGGGTCAAGCTCCAGGACCTGCCGGAGTACGATTTCCTTGCCGCGGATCGTGGGCTGATCCGGGACCTGGCGGCGGGCAAGCTGCTGTAGGTTCAAGTCGAATTCCGCAACCCGCGCAGTTGCTCGCCATCCGGGAGTAGAAGTCTGAAGACCGGTGCTGCCCTGTGCTCAATGCCCCGGAATCATCCCCCACAGCATCACGAATGTCATGCCGATGACAATGAGGCTTGTACCCCAGGCGATCAGATTCCAGATATGCGAATTCTTGTGTTCGCCCATCAGGTCGACCCGGTTGATGAGCAGCAGCATGAGAATGATGATCACCGGCAGCAGAACGCCATTGAGCACCTGCGAGAGAATGGCGAACTTAATGAGCTGGGAATCTGGCAGGACCAGGACCGTGACGGCTCCGCCGGCGATG
>JASHVE010000173.1 GCA_030039675.1 Acidobacteriaceae bacterium
TCATTGCGGAAGAAACCAAGCTTCGCTTAGAGTCGCTCGATTCGGCCGACGAATTCAGTCTGGAACACTTTTTGGGAGTGTACAGATTAGTGGAAATCGAAGACTACGAACTGGATGGCTATGTATTCGACGACACGTGCCTTCACGTTGCTTGATGGCTATACAACCGGATCCGCAGTACCTGTGCAGCCGCCGCATCCTTATGTTCGACTCGGCCAAGTCACGAGTCTCGCCCGGTAAGGGAAGCGATCTCGCTCCAAGGGCGTCAATTCCGTTCGTATCATCACTCCGCAGCAGATGCTTTCCTGGAATGATGCAAGGTGGCTCTTACTTGGGGAAAGAACCATCCTGCACAACTCCGAAAAACGGCCCAGTTGCTCTGGAACCGCGCTAATTGGCTTCACTTACGAGGACCGCCGTGGTGAGCGCCGGAACCGTCACCGTTCCCTGCTGGCTGTTAAAGGTGGATTGACGCGTGACAGGATCGGCGGAGTTGCGCTGCGCCGGATGCAGATGCAGCTTCAGTCCTTGCAGATGGCTGTCGGTAAAGCTGACCTGTGCATTCGTCGCGTTAAACACGACGACGATGTGCCTAAAGGGTCCGTAGTCGCCGCCGTTGGCATCCAGCTTCATGGCGATGAGCCCGGGCACCTGGCTGGGGCCGGTATTCAAGAAAGTCAGGTTCTGCTGGATCTCCGCCAGCGTGGCCATGCGGAACAGGCCCGAGCTATAGCGGATGCGTAGCAGTTCCTGGAACGCCGCGGCGCTGTACGCAATGTTCTGCGGCTGCGGCGTGTACGCAGGATTGCTGAGCAGAGGGGTCATCAGCGGCCACTGTGCCTGATTCTGGCTGGCGATGGGCAAGCCGATGCCCCAGTTGGCGGTTTGGCCGCTCCAGTCGATCTTGTTGAACCAATCGCCCGAGTCGTAGCTGTTCTGGTCCATGTCCTTGGAGCGGAGCATGTCGTCGCCGCCCTGGAAGAACGGGACGCCCTGGCCGAGCAGGATGAGACTCATGCCCATGACTTGGCGACGGGCCCGCGTGGCAATGGAGTCAGAGAAGCTGGACTTGAGCTGGACGGCATCGAAGAGATCCTGGTTGTCGTGGACCGAGCAGTAGTTGATGGCCTCGATGGGAGACTTGGTGTAGCCGGTGGGCTGGCCGTTGTAGTTGATGTCGGCACCGGTGACGGTCTGGCCGGCGGCGTCGATGAATGTGTAATCGCGCAGGTTGCCGGTTAGGCCCACCCGAATCCAGTCCGCATTCTGGAGCAGCGTGCTCTGCTGAGCGCCGGTGGATTCGCTGCTGCTGGTGAAGGCGCTCGAATCCGTGTAAAGCCCGGTGGCGAAGCCCTGCACACGCTCGTCGGTGAACGGGCTGCCGCCGCGGATGCCGTCCCGGATGCGGTCGTTGAAGGTGCCCACGCCGAAACCGTACAGGTTGATTTGGTCGGCTTCGGGGCCGATCTGGTTGTTCACCGTGTCGCCGAAGTTGAAGCCCTCGCCGTAGAGATAGATTTTGGATCCGTCGACACCGTCCTTCTCGACCGTGAGCGCTTTGAGAGCGCTCTGAATGTCAGTGATGTTGTAGGTGAACATGAAGCTCATGATGTCGAAACGGAAGCCGTCAATCTTGTACTGCTTCGCGTTGAGCACGAGCGCATCGATAATCAGCTTCTCCATCATGCGGTGTTCGGGGGCGGTGTCAGGGCAGCAGGAGCCGGTTTCCAGATCGCCGTCGGTGTCGAGCCGGTGGTAGTAGCCGGGCACGACCTCGTCGAGGTTGGAATTGGGGCCTTCGCCGCTGGCGTTGGTGTGGTTGAAGACGACGTCCTGGATGACGCGCAGGCCGGCCTCGTGGAGGCCGTGAACCATGGCGCGGTACTCGCGCACGCGGTTGTAGGGATCGACGGCGTAACTGCCTTCGGGCGCCATGTAGTGGACCGGATCGTAGCCCCAGTTGTAGGGTGGGCTGGAGAGCGTGGCCTGCACCGCGGCCTGCTGCTGTGTGCCGTCGGGCGGGTATTGCGACAGGTCGCCGGGGAACAGCCATGTGCTTTTGTCCTCGTTGACGCTGGCGAAGTGGAACGACGGCAGGATGTGGACGGCGCGGAGACCGCTCTGGGCAAGCTCGCGCAGGTGGCGCATGCCGTTCGAGTCGGGAACGGTGAAGGCGCCGTACATGCCGCGCAGGTTCGCGGGCACGGTCAGGTCGTCGATGCTGAAGTCACGGACATGGAGCTCATAGATGCTCATGTCATTAAAGCTCGCGAGCGTGGGCGAGTGGTCCTCATCCCAGGCCGGCGGCTTGGTTTCGTCTGAATCGAGATCGGTAATGCGGCTCTTGGTGCCATTAATGGCGATGTCGATGGAGTACGGGTCGCTGGTGACATTGGTGTCGATGGCGCCATCGGCCGGGACCCAGACGTTGACCTGATAGAGGTAGTACTTGTCCGTCCAACTCGCGTCGCCGTCGGCCACCCAGACGCCATTGTGCTTGTGCATGGGCACGGTGGCCACTGGGGCAGTGTCCGTTGCGTTGTTGAACAGCAGCAGGCTGACGTTCTGCGCGGTGGGCGCCCACAGCTTGACCTTGACGGGGACGCTCTCGTCGTCGGCCCAGTCGTGCCATTCGGAGTCGTTGTCGAAGTGGTGGAATACCACGCCGAGCTTGCCGGGATAGTAATAGAGGTCATCGAGGACGCCGGCGGTCTGGAGCCCGGTGGCGTACTGGACGGCGCCCGAAGAGTTGGACGCGGTGAACGCAAGCTGGCCGGTGAGCGCAATCTCAAGTGTGGCGACCGGGAAGTTATCCGGCAGTTGAAGGACGGTGTAACCCGCGAGCTGCGGATAGCGCATCAACTCGTCGGAGGTGAGGCCGCCTCCCGGCGTCAGCGGGATGGACGTGCCGCCGGTGATGCCGCTGGGCGCTACGCTCAGGCCGCCGGTGGTGCTGAACGTGAGGGCGTAAGTGTCGCCGGACTGCGCGAACTGCGGCTGGATGACGACCCGCTGGCGGTCGAGCCAGTAGGCCTGCTGGATACCCAGGAGCGCATTGAAGATCTGGGCCGGCGTGGGCACGGAGGTAAAGACCGTGGCGCTGCCCGAAACATCCCAGCCCTGCAAGTTGGTGTTGACATTGAGGTACTGGTTGGGGCCGGGGTCTTTCACGCCGGTGGCGATGTTGTGAACGATGAAGCCGATCTGCTGCGCGTTCGGGATGAGCGCGATGTCATAATAGGCGCCGTACGCATCGTAGTTGGTGACGGCAGTGAGGCCGTCGTTATAGTCGCCGGTGAATTCGGCAGTGTCCTCGAAGGCATACACAGTCCAGTTTGAGTAATTGCCGTCGGGCCGGTAGTAGTGGATGCGCGCGTAGCCGGGCAGGAGCGCTGTGGGATTGTTCACGTCCGGCATCACGCGGTAGAGCTTGCCGAAGCCGGTGATGCCCCAGTACTCGTCGCCCATTGTGGTTGGGTCGACGAATTCGTTCGGCCCGGGGTCCTTCTGCCCGTTTGAGATGTTGTGGATGATCAGGCCCAGATTCTGGGCGCCGGAGATAATGCCGATGTCGAAGTAGGCGCCGAAAGAGTCGTAGTTGGTGACGCCGGTAAGGCCGTCGTTGTAATCGCCGGTGTACTCGGTGGTGTCGTAGAAGGAGTAAACGGTCCAGTTGGAATAGTTGCCGTCGGTGCGGTGGTAGTGCACGCGCACGTAGCCCGGCAGAATCGCAGTGGGGTTGGAGATATTGATGGCTGTGTTGTAGAGCTTGCCGATGCCCGTGTAGGCCCAGAACTCGTTGCCTTGCGTCTGGGGGTCGACGAACTCGTTGGGGCCGGGGTCTTTCTGATCGCCGCCGGGAGCAGTAGGGTTGTGGATGATGATGCCCACTTCCTGCGCGCCGGAGATGACGCCCACGTCGAAG
>JASHVE010000174.1 GCA_030039675.1 Acidobacteriaceae bacterium
CCGCTTGCGGCGGGGCTGGGAATACTCCTTGATGCGGGTGAGCGCCAAGTCGAGATCTGCGGGAGAGGAGGGTTTGGTGACGAAGGCGAACGTGCCGCGCGAGAGGCCATGGTGCCGGTCTTCGTCAAGCGTGAGCATCTGCACAGGAATGTGGCGCGTCTTTGGGTCCTGCTTCAGGTGGTTCAACACCGTCCAGCCCAACATATCGGGCAAGAAGACGTCGAGCGAGATCGCGGCAGGGCGGAACTCACGCGCGAGCGAAAGCGCGTCAGTGCCAGTAGGCGCCACGAGCACCTTGAATCCTTTGTCGTGCGAGAGGTCGCACAGGACGCGCGCATAGTGCGGATCGTCCTCGACGATGAGCAGAATGGTGTCGCCTTCGGCGAGACTGGCGCGATCGTCTTCGATCTGCGCGTCCTTCTCGGCGACAGAGATCGTGGTAAGGAAGGCGGGCGCGGCCGGCTGCGCACCGCTCTTCTCAGGCTTGGGCACGTTCGGAACAGCGGCACCCACGTAGGTTTGCGGCAGATACAGGGTGAAGGTGCTGCCCTGTCCGGGCGCACTCTTAAGCTGAATTTCGCCGCCCAGCAGGTTGGCCAGTTCGCGGCTGATGGCAAGGCCGAGGCCTGTACCGCCGAATTTACGGCTGGTGCCGGCATCCGCCTGCTGGAAGGCCTCGAAGATGATGCGCTGCTTTTCGGGGGGAATGCCGATGCCGGTATCAGTGACCTGGAAAGCAATTACCGAGCCGGCGCCGCTGAGAATCGGATGGTCGGGGCTCCAGCCACCGGAGGCCCGCGAAACGTTGAGCCGCACGCTGCCTTGCTCAGTGAACTTGAAAGCATTCGAGAGCAAATTCTTGAGCACCTGTTGCACGCGCTTGGAGTCCGTAACCAGGCTTCGGCCGAGCCGCGGATCGCTTGTGACCTCGAAGAGCAGCTTGCGGTTTTCTGCCTCGTGACGGAACGGCCGCGAAACCGTGTCGAGCAGCGCGCCGAAGAAGATTTCTTCGGCATCGACGGAGACGGTGCCGGACTCGATCTTTGAAAGGTCGAGAATGTCGCTGATGAGGTTGAGCAGGTCGGTTCCGGCGCCGTGAATGGTGCGCGCGAACTCGACCTGTTTGGGCGAGAGGCTGCCATCGGGATTTTCGGCGAGCTGCTGGCCCAGCACCAGGATGCTGTTGAGCGGCGTGCGCAGCTCGTGCGACATGTTGGCCAGAAACTCGGATTTGTACTTTGAGGTGAGCGCCAGCTCGCGGGCCTTTTCTTCGAGGGCGCGACGGGCCTGCTCGATTTCCTGGTTCTTGCGTTCCACCTCGTAGTTCTGTTCGGCGAGCTGCTGCGCTTTTTGTGCGAGCTGCTCGTTGGTCTGCTGCAGCTCTTTCTGCTGCATCTGCAGTTCCGTAGCGAGCTGCTGCGACTGCTTGAGCAGGCCCTCGGTCTGCATGGTGGCTTCAATCGAATTGAGCACAATGCCGATGCTGGCGGTGAGCTGCTCGAGGAAGGCCAGGTGCGATGCGGTGAAGGCGCTGAGACTGGCCAGTTCGATGACGGCCTTTACGCGGTCTTCGAAGAGAATCGGCAGCACGATGACATTTTTCGGCTTCGCCTTGAAGAGGCCCGAACGGATCGGCGAGGTTCCTTTAGGCAGCTCGGTGATGAGCATGCGCCGCTTTTCGGCAGCGCACTGGCCGACCAGGCCCTCGCCGATGCGCACTTCGGCGAAACTGCCCTCCGGAGTGTCGGCAAAGGTGGAGAGCAGCACCAGCGCGCCCTCGCCGCTCGCCGCCTCGCCGCCCATCTGATAAATCACGCCCTGCTGCGCGTTCACGAGCGGAGCCAGTTCGGACAACAGCATGCGGCCCACGGTGCCCAGATCGCGCTGGCCCTGCAACATGCCGGTGAAGCGGGCGAGGTTGGTCTTCAGCCAATCCTGCTCGGTGTTGCGGTCGGTGGTGAGGCGCAGGTTGTCGATCATGGTGTTGATGTTGTCTTTGAGCTCGGCGACTTCGCCCCGTGCTTCCACCTGAATCGACCGCGTGAGGTCGCCCTTGGTGACGGCGGTTGCCACTTCCGCAATGGCGCGGACCTGGTTGGTGAGGTTGTCGGCCAGCAGGTTGACGTTGCCGACAAGGTCCTTCCAGGTGCCGGCTGCGCCGGGCACATTGGCCTGGCCACCCAAACGGCCTTCGACGCCGACTTCGCGAGCCACGGTGGTTACCTGATCGGCAAAGGTCGCGAGGGTGTCGGTCATGTTGTTGATGGTTTCGGCCAGAGCGGCCACTTCGCCCTTCGCATTCACGGTGAGCTTTTGAGTGAGCACGCCGTTCGCGACGGCCGTTACCACCTTCACAATGCCGCGCACCTGTTCGGTGAGGTTGGCAGCCATGACGTTGACGTTGTCGGTCAAGTCCTTCCAGGTTCCGGCGACGCCGGGCACTTGGGCCTGGCCGCCGAGCTTGCCCTCGGTGCCGACTTCGCGGGCCACACGCGTGACTTCAGCGGCGAAGGCGTTCAGCTGGTCGACCATGGTGTTGATGGTGTCTTTGAGCTCCAGAATTTCGCCCTTCACGTCGACGGTGATCTTGCGGGACAGGTCGCCGCGGGCGACGGCCGTCGTCACTTCGGCGATATTGCGGACCTGCGCCGTGAGGTTGCCGGCCATCGCGTTGACCGAGTCGGTGAGGTCCTTCCAGGTGCCGGCGACGCCGGGCACGTTGGCCTGGCCGCCGAGGCGGCCTTCGGAACCCACTTCGCGGGCCACGCGCGTGACTTCGGCCGCAAAGGAGCGGAGCTGCTCAACCATGGTGTTGAGCGTTTCTTTGAGTTGCAGGATTTCGCCGCGGACGTCGACGGTGATCTTGCGCGAAAGGTCGCCGTTGGCGATGGCCGTGGCCACCTCGGCGATGTTGCGGACCTGGGCGGTGAGGTTGCCGGCCATGAAGTTGACGGAGTCAGTAAGGTCCTTCCAGGTTCCGGCGACTCCCGGCACGACCGCCTGGCCGCCGAGCTTGCCGTCGGTGCCGACTTCGCGGGCTACACGCGTGACTTCGCCGGCGAAGGCGTTGAGCTGGTCGACCATGGTATTGATCGTGTTCTTGAGCTCGAGGATTTCGCCCTTTACGTCGACCGTAATCTTGCGGGAGAGATCGCCGCGGGCCACGGCGGTAGTG
>JASHVE010000175.1 GCA_030039675.1 Acidobacteriaceae bacterium
TCGCCATCCACGCCGTGGATCTCGGTGGGGAACGGTCCTTCGCCCACGCGGGTCACATAGGCCTTGGTCACCGAGATGACCGTGCCGATCGCCGTGGGGCCAAGGCCGGTTCCGATTGAAGCGCCACCAGCTGTGGCCGAAGACGAAGTCACAAACGGGTACGTGCCGTGATCGATGTCGAGCATCGTGCCTTGCGCGCCTTCGAACATCACACTGCCGCCCTCGGCGAGAATTTTGCTGAGCACATGTCCCGTGTCGGCCACAAATGGGCGTATCTGCTCAGCCGCCGCGGCGTACTCGTCATACATCGCCGCCGGATCGAGCGGGTCTGTCCCGAAGAGCGCGTGTGCAATGGCGTTCTTCTCCGCGCAGGCCGCTTCGATGTGCGTCCTGAGCAGCGCTGGATGCATCAGGTCTACGACGCGCAAACCACCGCGCGCCATCTTGTCCTCATACGCCGGTCCAATGCCCTTGCTCGTGGTGCCGATCTTCTGGCGGCCTGGCGCGTTCTCCGCCGCCAGCTCAATCATGCGATGGTAAGGCAGAATTACCTGCGCGCGGTTCGAGACGAAAAGCCGGTCGTCGATCGCGACATCCATGGCGCGCACGCGGGCCAGTTCCTCGAGGAAGTAGATGGGGTCGAAGACCACGCCATTGCCAATCACGCACTTGCATCCTGGCCGCGGCACGCCGCAGGGAATCAACTGGAGCACAATGCGCTGCCCGCCAATAATAACCGTGTGGCCCGCATTATGGCCGCCGGCGTAGCGCGCCACGGCCGAGAACCGCTCGCTGAGTACGTCTACAATCTTGCCCTTGCCTTCGTCGCCCCATTGAGCGCCCAGCACTACCGCAGTCTTTGCTCGCATGTCGTCCCGTTTCCGCAAAACAGCCCGGCACAGTCAGCGAAGAGGCTGGCTGCACACGGGCGAAAGTTTGAACAGCGGACCCTCAGGCCCACGGCCTCTACGATGATAAACCAGGGGTAGGTTTGATCGCTGTTAACCACTCCCCCTCGCCATCCGTTCTCTGGATAGAAACGTATGCAAGCGAGGGATCGCAATGAAGATTCGCCATCGACTCTATATAGGGATTCTCTGCGGAGTGCTGGCTGCTGGCGCAGCGGCGCAGACCAACTCTGCGGCGCGCCGCGCCGCTGCAGCGCCGGCCCCACCGCCCAGTGAGCAGGAGATCGCCGACACGCAAGGGCAGTTGCTCAAGCTGCTGCGGATGAGCCCAACACTCACCACAGTTGTTGCCCAAGATCCATCCCTGCTCGCTGACCAGCAATACGTGCAGCGCAACAACCCTGAGCTGGCGCAATTCCTGACCGAGCATCCCGATGTTGCGCAGAATCCAGACTTCTATCTCTTCAGCAATCTGAACCCGCGCAGTGGCCGCCGCGACCGCGCTCTGGAACGCGCCGTCTGGCCGGAGTTCGTTGATCCTGACCGCGGGCCTTCTACCGCTGCCATGATCGTGGACAGGCTCGGTCCGCTCATTGGCATTGTCTGCTTCATCTTCGCCATAGTGTGGATTGTGCGCCTGTCCTTGGAAGGTCATCGCTGGAACCGCACCTTCAAGCAGCAAAGCGAGGTGCACTCCCGGCTGATCGACAAGTTCAGCACCAGCCAGGAGCTCGCTGCTTATATGGAAACTGAAGCCGGGCGGCGCTTCCTCGAAGCCGCGCCTGTCCCCATGGGCGGCACGCTGGGACCGCAGATGCCGAACGCAATAGCCCGCGTGCTTACGCCGCTGCAGATCGGCATTGTGCTGGCGCTGCTGGGTTCGGGCCTGCTGGCGCTGCGTCACGCCGGGCCTGACACCTATGAGCCTATGCTCATCCTGGGCACGATCGTGCTCATGCCCGGAATCGGGTTTATCCTGTCCGCAGCCGCCACGTGGGTGCTCGCCCACAGGCTGGGACTGTTACCGGAGAAACCCTCGGGCTCGCGGGAAAGTCTGTGAGCCGGAAAGGAACCGGTCGTGGCCCCCGCCGCAAAGAGGAGACGCATGCCCTGGGAATTCGCATTGCCGGACACGCTCGCGAGCGCCGCAACGCACGCCGCCGCGCCACCCATGGATAGCGACGCCTTTGCGGCTTTCTATGAGCGCTCGTCTCGTTTGCTGTGGGCCTATCTCGCGCGCGTCTCCAATGACGGCGCGCTGGCCGAGGACCTGATGCAGGAGAGTTACGTGCGTTTCCTCTGCGCGGAACACGCACCTTCACTGGCCGCCGACGGCGAAGTGGCCGCGCGGCTCTATCTCTTCCGCATCGCGACCAACCTGCTGCGCGATCACTGGCGCCGTCCGCGCGCGGCATCCATCGACGAGATCTCCGAGGAATTCTTTTCCGCAGCTGGCGGTGCGGCACAGGCCGAATCACGCGCCCTGCTCGGTCCGGCTCTTCAGCAGATGAAACCGCGCGAGCGGCTACTGCTGTGGCTTGCCCACGCCGAAGGCTACTCGCATCGCGAAATCGCCGAAGTCACCGGGCTTGCAGCAACCAGCATCCGGCTGCTGCTCTTCCGCGCCCGGCGCAGGATCGCGAAACTTTTGCGGGCCGGAGAGGAGCAGCCATGCTGAGGACCTGCCCGCGCGAAAACGAAGTGAACGATCTGGTGACTCGCGGCCAGTGGCCGCACGCTTCTGCAGAAGAACTGCGCGAGCATGTGCGCACCTGCCGCGCCTGCAGCGATCTGGTTCTCGTGGCCACAGCGTTCCAGAGTGTGCGTGCCGAGACAGTTGCAGCCGTGCCGAGACTGGGCTCCGCAGGCGCTCTCTGGTGGCGCGCGCAGCTTCGCCGGCGCAGCGCCACCGTCGAGCGCCTCTCCCGGCCGCTCCTCGGCGCGCAGATCTTCGCGCTCGCCGTTACGCTGCTGGCCGCCGCGAGCTTCTTCGGCTACGAGGCGCGTCACGGCGTCGGCTGGCTCAACTGGCTGGAGGAACTACCGCAGTCTGTCGGCGTGCAATTTGCAGATCTTTCCTCGCCCGCGCCTTTCGGCTCAGCATGGTTCTGGCTGCTGGCTGCCTCCGCGGCCGTGCTGGTATTGGCAGCCGGCGTCGCGATGCTTCTCGCCACAGACAAGCGATAGGCTCTGCGCACCCGGCATTTTTCTTCGCATACCGCTCAGCACCCTCGTCTGCTATATTGGCTCCGTCATACTTTCGGCCCATTTTCGTAAACGCTAACGGAAAGGTCGCCGACTGCCCATCTATCTACAGAGCCAAGGAGATCATGATGAGTTGGAACGAGAGCACGAGACGGTCGTTCTTGAAGCAGTTTGGTGCAGCGGGAGCGATGGCGCTGGCCGCGGCCAATGCCGAAGGGCTGGCGCTGCCGGGTGCGCAGGAAAACGCGCCCACGGCGGGCGAATCGGCCGCGGATCAGAAACAGGATGCGACCCGCGAGCAGCGGATGCAGTGGTGG
>JASHVE010000176.1 GCA_030039675.1 Acidobacteriaceae bacterium
ATTTGTCGAACAGGGTAACCTGGCCACCGCCGGAGGCGTTTCATCGGGCATCGATCTCGCATTTCGGGTCGTCGAGCGTTATGTGGGCCGCGAGACCACTGAACAACTGATCGACATGGTTGAATATCAGGGCGGGGGCTGGCAGAACGCAGACTCCAATGAGACATTCGCGAGAATGCCCGCGTTGACCGGGAAGAACCCGATTTGCGCGGTCTGCTTCATGGGCACGGATCGATCCATCAGCGCGAACTACAAGGGCAAGACTTATTACTTTTGCATGGAAGATCACAAGCGCCTTTTCGAAGAACATACCGATGTCTTCGACCGATTCCTCGCCGAAGACGCAGCTGCCGGGTTCAAATCGAACATCTGATGCGCAACATTCGGTTTACGATCGAGGGTTCTGGGACCATTGGATTGGGTTTGGTTTTAACTGTGACGGCCGTCATATCCGCGATCTCCGACAGGTAATTTTGATAGGGAAATGTGCTACGAAAATCTAGATCGTGCTATTCTCCAGTTTCACGGTCAGAATGCGGATTACCTGCAAGGAGGGACCATTGGGGGTTCTCAGCAGAATCGGAATCGCCCTCGATTCTGATCTCCTCAAACGCTTCGATAATTTGATTACCCGACTCGGTTATGCCAACCGATCCGAAGCTTTCCGTGACCTCATTCGTGATCGTCTTGTTGGCGAGCAGACGGCAATACCCAATGCCGTCGTGGTCGGCACTGTCACTCTCATCTACGACCATCACTCTCACGGCGTCACGGAAAGACTGACGGAACTTCAGCATGCCAGCCACCAGTTGGTGGTATCCACCAGCCACGCCCACCTTGACCATGATTCGTGCCTTGAAGTCTTGATCGTCCACGGGAAGTCAAGCCAAGTTGAGGAGTTCGCCGGCCGCCTGATCGGATTGAAGGGCGTCGAGCACGGCCGTCTCGTCATGACGGTCGCAAAACCAGCGTTAGGGATTCCCCAACAGAGGAACGGAAAGCTTCACACGCACAAACATTGATGCCTGCGGTGATCTCGGAGAGGACTTCATTGTGGAAGTCAGTAGCACGAAATGGAGATTCGTGATACAAGTTGAATCTCTTGCGCTTGTGCTCACAACTCTGTTCTACGCAACCTCAGCTTCGGCACAAACGCGCAGCACAAATGCGGCTTCGCAGGAGAACACACCAATCGCCACGGGCGATAAGGTTTATCCGACACAGCTATCAGGAACTGTCGTTCACGCGTCCGGCGCGGTGATCGCAGGAGCTGCCGTACAGATTCAGAGCGCGAATGACACTGTGCTGAGAACGGCACAGACGGGCAACAATGGTTCCTTTGCGGTTTCCGGACTCCGGGTCGGCACTTATCAACTTGTCATATCCAGATCTGGTTTTGAAACCAAGCAAATCTCCATCACCATAGGGAACACAGGGACGCTGGCTCCGTTGCGTATCTCTCTGGCAGTGAGAAGTGTAAACACTACCATCGAGATACAGGACCGGGCGGATAATCTTGTCGGCATTGCCACCCCAGCTGGCCAGTGACGGTAGGCGCGGAGGAACTGAAGTATCGTCCGCTTCTTCGCTCGGGCGAAATTCTGGAGGCCCTTCCCGCCCTGATAATCACGCAACACGCCGGCGGCGGCAAGGCCAACCAATATTTTATGCGCGGTTTCAATCTAGACCATGGTACGAACATCGCCATTTTCCTCGATGACGCGAAACTGAAGCATCGAAAATCGGACTGGAATCGACGCGTAACAAAACTGACACAGATGTTCTCCTCCTTGAAGAATGCGGTGATAAGCTCAAAAACAAACTGATTTGCGCGACGGCTGAGTCAGCGGCGACCTGAGCCCTGCTGAGCTCTTCCAGGTGATTTGGGTCTGAATGAGTGACTCGGCATGTTATCGTCAATCGAGGGCCTGCACACCGCATGTATGCCTGCTACCTGTCCGAAGGCGAAGAGGTTATGCCTCTCTCTAGCCATCTTTCGCACGTCGTCTCTCAAGAAATTGCGGATCTCTTCCACGAGCTTGTAGAGTTTTGCAGCGGGTTGAAGATAAATTCCTCGACGAAGACCATCAATGCTCCGAGGACGAACATCGTCACAAGAGTCACGTCGGTCTGGCCGGTGCTGCGGCCGATCGTGAGCATGTAGCCAATGCCCTTTGGTACGCCGACCATCTCAGCTGCGATAACTACGCGCCAAGAGAAGCTGAGGCCGGAACGAAGGCCGGTGACCAGATACGGAATGAGACTGGGCAGCATGACGCGGCGAAGAATCTGTAAGCGCGAGGCACCCATGGTGCGTGCGGCGTCGATGAGCCGGGGGTCGGCGTCTTGTACGCCCTGGATTGTGCTGAGCAGGATGGGAAAGATGGAGCCGACAGCGATGATGAAGATGGCAGCCTGATCGCCGAGGCCGAACCAGAGGATAGCGATCGGGACCCATGCCACACCAGGAATGGGCGAAAGCAGGCGAACGACCGGGTCGGCGAAGTTGTAGACCGAGGAAGACGACGCCATGGCAACCCCGAGGGGGATGGCAACAGCGGCGGCGATCACGAAGCCGCAGAGTACACGCAGCACGCTGATTGAGACATTCTCAAGCAGGTAGCCGGAGCGGGCCATCTTGAACAGCGTCGACAAAACCTGCGAAGGCAGCGGCAAGAGAAGATGCGAAGAGGCTGGAGTGGTTCTACCGAAGAGGCCGGTGCTGGAAGCCATGTGCCAAATAACGACGCAGAGAGTGAGCGTGATGGCTCCCTGCCAGATGCGTTTGAAGGCGGTGCCCACTACTCGGCTCCTTTGGGCAGGAATCGAAGGTCAAAGAGGGCATCCGGCATGGGAAGCTCTTTCAGATATCCGAGTTGCGCAGCCCAGCCGAGAGTTTCAAGTGAAGCATTCACGTCAACCTGAGCGGTGTAGTCGATGCGCTTGCGCGCAGCCACAACGACGGACTCATCGAGCTGTGTCTCGCGGCCGATGATGGTGTTGGCTTCGACGGGACGATGGTTGATGTAGTCGACGGCCTGAGAGTACGCGGCGAGAAAACGGCGTAGCGTCTCGGGGTGTCGATCGATGAAGCTCTGGCTGGCGACGACAACGTTGACCGGATAGAGATGAGCCTGATCGGGATGCAGCCTGCGCCATTCGCTGGCGGCATCATAGAGAACAACATGATCCTTATAAGCGGCTTCAGCCTGGCTGGCGAAGGGCTCCCAGGAGATGGCTGCGTCTACCTCATGGGAGACAAAGAGAACGGTAGTGATATCTGCGGCGGCCATGTCAGGAACGATGGTGACGTCGTGTTCGGGATCGAGGCCCGCAAGGTCGTGAAGCAGATGCGCACGAAAGAGGGTGTCGGTCACAGTGCCCGGCTTGGGGGTGGCCACTTTGTGATCGCGCAAATCGGCCAGCGAATGTATCCCTGTGCCAGCGCGGGTGAGCAGTACATGACCTCCGCCATTGGCGGAGGCAACGATTTTGACAGCGAGGCCACGTTGTTGCCAGATGGCCGGCGAAGAGATGCCCACCAAGGCGACGTCGAGCCGTCCGGAAGCTATGGACTCCATCAGCGTCGTCACGTCGTTGAAATCAATCACTTCGGCATGGAGGGACTGCTGCTCGAAGAGGCCCAGGTCGCGGGCGACATAAGGCGTAACAGTGCCGAGAGCGCGATTGGTTCCAATACGGATATGGTTAGATTCGTTCTCATTGCGCAGTTCTGAGCCGGCTCGATGGAGACATCCATAGAAGGCGATAGCCAGCAGCACACCAGCGCCGATGATGGGCTTGATGCGATTGATCATTCGCCGGCCGCCTTGAACTCCGCCGGCTGCCGTTCAGCGCCAGAGGCGTGCTGATACTGCTCGAGCAGATGGTTGCGAATGGTTGTGAAGCCTTCAGAAGTGCGCCGGCGCGGGCGCGACAGGGAAACACGCACGATGGTTTTGATACGGCCAGGCCGCGGGGTCATGACGAGAATACGGTCGGCGAGAAAGACGGCTTCTTCAATGTCGTGAGTTACGAGAAGAACGGCGAACGGACGTTGCTGCCAGAGACGAATGAGCTCTTCCTGCATCTCCATGCGGGTGAAGGAGTCAAGCGCGCCGAAGGGCTCATCCATAAGCATCACGCGCGGAGCAAGCGCGAGAGCCCGCGCCAGCGCGACACGCTGACGCATGCCGCCGGAGAGCTGATGCGGGTAAGAACGCTCGAATCCGCGCAGTCCGACACGGCCGATGAAGTCTGAGACGACGCCGGCGGTTGTGCGCCGGTCAAGGCGCTGCAGCTGGAGCCCGAAGCCAATATTGCCCTCGACCGTGAGCCAGGGGAACAGCGCATAATCCTGGAACATCATCGAACAGTCTCGCCGCGGGCTGCTGATGCGGTCTCCTTCTAGAAGCACCTCGCCGCTGGTGGGCTGGTCCAGGCCGGCTGCCATGCGCAAGAGCGTAGATTTTCCGCATCCCGATGGCCCGAGAATACAAACGAACTCACCGGCGTGCGTGGAGAACGAAATATCCTCCAGCGCGCGCAACGGCGGCGCGCCTTGTGCGCCCGCATACAGCTTGGTGATCGAGTTGAAGTTGAGCTTCATCGTCTGTGTTCCCGGCGGTTAAAAATAACCTATCGCACGGCCGCTGAGCCCCACAGCCGACCACAGAAGCAGCGAGATTACGGCACTGACTCTGTGCACGACCGTCGCGCGATCACTCTGGGTGCGGGAGCGCGCGATGCTTGCCTGCAAGACAAAGTGAAAGATAACTGCGGAGAAAAATAACACCATCTTTGCGCGAAAGGGAGTGTTGTAGTAGTAGCGCATCGGTCCGGAGATGAGCAGCAGAAAGCCGGTGAGAAACATGGCGATGGCGCCGCCTGCTGTGATGGGAAGCATTTCGCGCGCCATCTCCGGTGCAGACACCGAGCGAAAGCCCAGGCCCATGAAGCGCAGATCGAGAAAGAGAACTGAGCCGCCAAATATCGCGAGCACGACAAGATGGATGATCTCCACGATGGCAAACGCCCAGGTTGAGTCGCGCATGGCGATGCCCAGATGAGTAACAGCAAGCCAGTGAAAGAATGGGAGCAAAGACACCGATTGCAGAGTTCCTTTCCAACCCTTGAAGCGGGGATAGTGTTTCAGTGCAAGTATGCAATCATACGTCCGGAGATGATGATTCCTGTCCAGAGCAGCAACGAGCACGTGGCCGCTGCACGTGCATGCAGCGGAGTTACCTCGGCCAGATCCCAGGACTCCACGCGGCGATAGACAGTGAGATGGAACAGAAGCGTGTTTAGGCCGACCAACAGGAGCAGTAGCAGCTTGATACGGAAGGCGAAGTTGAAATAGTTGGTCGCAGACTCCGAGATGAACAGAAGCAAACCGGTGACGAACATAACGCCAAAACCAGTCCAAGTGAGTGGAAGCACATTGCGCGCAATATGCGAGACACGAGTGCGCTTGAGGAGCAGACCTAGAAGCCGCACGTCGAAAATGGCGATGGTGCCGGCTACCAGTACGATGCCGAGCGTGTGAATGGTCTCAATGATCGGAAAGGTCCATGTGGACTCGCGAATAGAGACTGACAGCGGTGTTTGGTAGATCCATTGACAGAAATGGAGGAGCTTCAACATGGTGTGTCTCTCTACTTGCGCTGCAGCTCGGCCGCGACACGCGTGGTATCCAGATCGGACGGAACGATATGCAGCTTCCAGGCCACAGGAATGCTTTGCGGCACACCGCACACCGTGTCGGTGCAGGCTTGATATTCGAATGTGCCGCGAATTTCGAGGTCGGGCTTGGAGGAAAACTGCGCGTTGGTCTCAGGACTGCGCACAGCCCAGACGTCCTGAGTCACGAGAGTCGTGGTGCTGTAGGCGGGAACCCTCTCCTTGAGGGCTGCGAACTCGATAATGGTAGATGGACCGTAGACCGCTGGATGGCTCTGATAGAGCGTGGATGAATCGAGAACGATACGAATGGGACGAAAACCGAACTGCTCCGCGCCTTCCGCATAGAGGTGGCTGCCTGCTGCCGGGGTGAGCTTCACGGTAAGCCGCACGCGAGCGCCGGGCGCTGCGGATAGATCGGACTGCGCGAGCTCGATGCTGACTTGCGGGGTCTCAGGAATGACGCGGATGGTTTGCGGCTTCGCGGTTCCGGAGCCAAAGATGAGTTCATAGACGTAGCTCGCCGTGGCGCGGTCAAGGAGCTGAGTTTCCGCGTACCGCTGACGTATGGTGCCGTCGGGTGCGATGAGGAAGTAATTCGGGATGGCGATGCCTGCCCTAGCGCCAACGGTCTCAGCGTCATGGTTACGCACGCCGAAGGCATCGATTGTTGCCGAGTCGGAATCTGAGAGCATGGCGAAATGAATTCCGCGGCGATCGGCGAAAGCGCGCAGAGTGGTAGTGGAATCATAGGTGATGCTGGCGACGTGAATGCCCTTGGCCTCGAAGCTGCGCCGCGCCGTCTCGAGATCGATGAACTGCGATTTGCAGAACGGGCACCAATCGGCGGAACGGTTGAAGAGAACGAGCAGCCCGTTAGGTCCGGCGAGAGACTGCAGCGTCTCTGGATGGCCGTCCTGATCCTGCAAAGTGAAGGCCGGCGCTTTATCGCCGGGCTGCAAGCCGGAATCCTCGGCGGACGCAGGCAGCATCGCAAGGCCGGAGATGAGCGCGAGCGCGAAGGCAGCGCGATGAAGACGAATGGGCAAGAATCGCATCGCGATTGTTCCTGTCGTAAATCGAATATCGGTTTGAGTCTCAGTACTGCTCTGAAGGATCGGCTTTATCGTGCGGCGCGCCAGTGCCCGAAGAACCTGCGAAGAGATCACGGCCGTCAGAAAGCTTGACGGTGCGCCCATTGGCCACCGGCAGGCCGCTCTTCGCCTTATAACCATGCACGATGATGTGGCTGCCGATGATGAAGTCGCTCTTGCGCACGCCACGGCGGAGCAAGGCGTTGGGGCTCCCCGTCTCAACCGCCCAGTTGACCACCTTGCCGTCCGGCCCCTTCACATCGATGTAGATGAAGCCGTGCGGATTGACCCAGTCGAGCTTGGTAAGAGTTCCATCGAGCGTAACCGGCTGGTTGATGTCGAATTCGGAGGCGAAGGAGTGATGCGCAAATGCCGGTGCACCTGAGAGCAGCATTCCAGCGCCGAGAACAGCGGTGAGCAGACGATTTTTCATGAGCGTTTTCTCCTTTTGCCTACGTTGCAGGCAGTTTGGGCTTACCGGCGAGCCGACTGCGCGGCATCGCCGGGGATTTTGTCACGAGGCTGCGCCGTGAGCGACTCCTCGCGCGTGTCATAGCACGGAGTTACCGTGCAGGGATTCTCGTTCGAACGCGTGGTATTGAGATAGTTATGCAGAAAATCAGCGTCGCCGGGAACGAGATAGAACGATACTTCGCGGCCATGTCGATATTCGTTCGTGGTAGGAATGATGCGCGCCGGATCGATGCCGTCCCACTGAACCACGTATGCCTTGGTGTTTACTGCGCGATAGGCGGCAATGTCCTCGTAGCGAATGTCGAGGCCTGTCGTGTCCTCAATCATTCTCTCCGCGCCGCTGCGTTTTTCCTCGTGATCTTTCACAGGGTCTGATACACCCACGAGCACTACCTTGGCGTCAGGCCTGCTTTTCAGTATCGATACGATCTGTTGCAGGCAGCCGAGCGCGCCGTCCTCCACGCGCGCCGGGCGGCGCTCATCGGTGTCGAACTCAATGGAGCACAGCTTCTCGACTCCGGCGGGCAGAATCAGTTTGGGTGGATTTTGCGCCGCGGCCTGTGCATGCAGCGCGGACACGCCGACGAGTGCGACGGCCAAGATCGCTAGAAACATCGAGTTCACTCGACCGGCGCTTTTCTTGAGTGCCATTTCCTCGATTCCCTTCCGTTGGACCTGCATGGTTTTCGTGCAGCACGCTGCTAGAACTGCACGCGAGCG